>NZ_QETL01000112.1:0-11875 GCF_003105135.1 Stenotrophomonas sp. SPM
ACAAGAGCAGTGGACGCAGGGCGGTAGCGCCGGGCCATGCCCGGCGAGCGAAGCGGTGTGAATCAGACGTCGCGTGGTAGCGCCGGGCCATGCCCGGCGAGCGAAGCGGCCAGCTCCTCCAGCCCCTCCCGATACGTCGCAAACTTCGGCGCCCACGCCAGCGCTTCGCGCGTACCGCAGCTGTCGACGCGCTTGCTGCTGGCGTAGAAGCGCCGCAGCGTTGCGCTCACCGCCGGGTCATCCCAGGCCACTGCCGGTGGCAGCGCGAACCCACCGAGCCGTGCGGCATAGGCCAGCACATCCTGCGGTGGCGCCGGTTCGTCATCGGCAGGCAAGTACAGGCCATCCCGCGTGGGCCGCTGCATCGCCGCGATGACCACCGCCGACAGATCCTCCACATGCAGCCGGTTGAACACCAGCCCGGGCCGTACGACATGGCGCGCGCGGCGCTCGGCCAACTGCAGCAGCGCATTGCGGCCAGGGCCATACAGGCCCGGCAGACGGAACACCGCCGAGGCGATACCACGCGCGTCGGCCAGGGCCCGCCACTGCGTTTCGGCCAGGCGGCGCTGCACGCCAGCGGTTTCGCTGGCATCGGCCTCGCTGTTCTCGTCCACCCAGCCACCGCCACGATCTGCATAGACCGAAGTCGAGGATAGATAGCCCACCCAACGCAGCGCCATACTGGCCTGCAGCGCAGGCAGCAGCTGGCGCAGTGCAGGGTCGCCCTGTGCATCCGGCGGCACGCTGCACAGCACCGCCTGCGCCTGTGCGATGGCCTCCAGCAACGCCACTGACGGCGCGGCATCGGCATGCAGGCGGTGCCGCTGCAGTCCATCGTCGGCTGTCGACGACGGATCGCGCACCGTGCCCGACACCTGTACGCCACGCGCCTGCAGCTGCGCGGCGAGTACGCGCCCACTCCAGCCCAGGCCGAGGATCAGCACCGGCGACGGCAGTGGCGCGGGCGATGCCATCACGCGCTGCGCTGCGACTGGTAGGCCTGCAGGCTGCTGTAGGCGACCTGCAGCAGCAGCGCTTCCTGCTCGGCCTTGCGTGCGCGCACCAGCATGTCACCGACGATGTGCGCCGCTTCCACCTGCTGGCCGGCTTCCAGATCGCGCAGCATCGAGGCTTTCAGTGCAGAACCGGCCTGGCTCAGGGTGCCGCGCGCGGTATCCTGCGCGGCCTGCGGCACCGGCTCACCGGCCGCCTCGGCTACGGCCAGGCACTCGTCGTACAGGCCGCGCACGATGGCCTCGCCATCATCGGTGGCGACGATCGTGCCGATGTCCGCGCGCAGCAGGCAGGTAGCCGCTGCGAGCGCGGTCAGGAAGGTGTACTTGATCCACTGCTCCTGGCCGATCTGCTCGCTGGCCAGGTGGTCCAGGTTGGCATGCGCACAGGCAGCGGCGAAGGCACGCACGCGGTCGGAGATCGCACCACCGTCGCGCTCGCCGAAGGTCAGCTTGGCGGGCTTGCCCAGGTGCAGCACCGCGCCGTCGGGCGCCTTGGTGGCGCTGATGAAGCACAGGCCGCCGAGCACGGCCTCACGGCCGAAGCGTGCATCCAGCGCGCCGTAGTGGTGCAGGCCGTTGAGAATGGGCAGCACGCTGGTGTGGGCGCCCACCGCCGGTGCGATCGCATCGATCGAACTGTCCAGGTCGTAGGCCTTGCAGCTGAGGATGACCAGGTCGAAGGGCTGCTGCGCGGCAAGCGCGGGCAGGGCATCGGCAGTGACGTGCTGTACCGGGAAGCTGGCGTCGCCTACGGGGCTGCGGATGACCAGGCCATCGCGGTCCAGCTGGCTGGCGCGGGTCGGGCGGACCAGGAAGGTCACGTCCACGCCGGCCTGCGCGAGGCGGCCGCCGAAGTAACCGCCGGTACCACCGGCGCCGAGAATCAGGATGCGCATTGCACGTTCACCGTTTTCCGGGGGAGTGTTCGACCCCCGATTGTGCCGGAGATTGCAGGCAAAAAAAGAGCCGAGCATAGGCTATGCCGGTCGTCCTGACCGGCACCCTTCGGGCCGTCGCACGCAACGTTGGCAGCGGCTCCTGCCGCTGCCTTCGGCTCTACAGGTTTACGCCTCATCCACGCATGGCGTGGATCTACTGGCCACCCCGCCATCCCACGGAATGCAAGCATTTGACGTTGATGTTGAGCAGGTGCAGGGCCGCAGGCCCTGCAGGCAGCCCTCAGCTGCGCATGCCCACGCCACGGCGCAGCAGCCACAGCGCCAGCGCCGTCAGCACCACCACGAAGCCGAGCATCAGCGCATAGGCCACCCACACCGGCACGTCGCTGCTGCCCAGCAGGCCGTAGCGGAACGCATTGACCATGTAGAAGATCGGGTTGGCGTGCGTGGCCGCCTCGGCCCAGCCCGGCAGCAGCTTCACCGAATAGAACACGCCGCCCAGGTAGGTCAGCGGGGTCAGGATGAAGGTCGGCACGATCGCCACGTCATCGAACTTCTTGGCGTACACCGCGTTGATGAAGCCGGCCAGCGAGAAGATCGTCGCGCCCAGGATCACCGTGGTCAGCGTCACCAGCGGGTGCGGGATGCGCACCGGGGTGAAGAACATGGCGATGATGAGCACGATGACGCCCACCATCAGGCCGCGCAGCACCGCACCGGCCACGTAGCCCCACAGGATCACCCAGTTCGGCATCGGGCTCACCAGCAGTTCTTCCACGTGGCGGCCGAACTTGGCGCCGAAGAACGAGGAGCTGATGTTTCCGTAGCTGTTCTGGATCACGCTCATCATCACCAGGCCCGGCACGATGAACTGCATGTAGCTGTAACCGCCCATGTCACCCACGCGCGAACCGATCAGGCCGCCGAAGATGAGGAAGTACAGGGTCATGGTGATCGCCGGCGGCACCAGGGTCTGGCCCCAGATGCGCAGGATGCGCGCCACTTCGCGGCGCACGATGGTCATCAGGGCAATGCGGTTGCGCTGGGCGTCGGTGATCGGCGCAGCGGGCGTATTCGGGGTGCCGCTCATGCGGAGGTCTCCTGGTTGCCGGTGAGGCGCACGAACAGTTCCTCCAGGCGGTTGCTCTTGGTACGCATCGAACGCACGCGGATGCCGGACGCGTTCAACGTGGCGAACACGCGGTTGAGGTCCATGGCGCGCGGCATGTCGATGTCCAGCGTGTGCGCATCCGGCGCGGTGAGGGTCGCGCCCTCGATCATCGGCAGCTGCGCGGGCAGGTCACCATCGATGTCCAGCAGGAAGCCTTCCACATCGAGTTTGGCCAGCAGGGTACGCATCGGGCCCTGGGTGACGATCTGGCCGTGGTTGATGATGGCCAGGTTGCGGCACAGGTACTCGGCCTCTTCCAGGTAGTGGGTGGTGAGGATGATCGTGGTGCCGGCGGCATTGATCTCCTTCAGCACCCGCCACATGTCGCGGCGGATCTCGATGTCCACGCCGGCGGTCGGCTCGTCGAGGATCAGCAGGCGCGGGCGGGTCATCATCGCGCGGGCGATCATCAGGCGGCGCTTCATGCCACCGGACAGGGTGCGGCTCATCACCTGCGCCTTTTCCCACAGGTGCGCGCGCTTCAGTTCCTCTTCGGCGCGCTTCTCCGCTTCCTCGCGGGCCACGCCATAGAAACCGGCGTAGTTGACCAGGATGTCGAAGGGCTTCTCGAACAGGTTGAAGTTGATTTCCTGCGGCACCAGGCCGATCAGGCGCATGGTGGCGCTGCGGTTGCGCACCAGGTCGCTGCCGAACACTTCCACCTGGCCCTCGCTGAGGTTGACCAGGGAGCTGATGATGCCGATCAGGGTGGACTTGCCAGCGCCGTTGGGGCCGAGCAGGGCGAAGAAATCGCCCGGGGCGACCTCCAGGGAAACCCCTTTCAGGGCCTGGGTGCCGTTGTCATAGGTCTTGCGCAGGTCGCGCACGCGCAGGGCGGGCGCCGTATCGTTCAGGGAAGCCAAGCTCGAAGCCTTCGCGCCCATGGGCTGGCGCTGGAGAGGGGCGGGGAGGGGCTATTATAGAAGACCCCGAGGGCTTGCCCCGGCTACACACTGTCCCGAAAAGTCGTGCCTGTCCAATTCCCCATCAAGCTGGTCGGCCGCCGCATGCTGGCGCCCACCGTCGGCCACTACCAGTTCGTGCGTGATGACGGCCAGCCGCTGGATTTCCAGCCCGGCCAGTTCATCCAGGTCCATTTCAGCTACGCCGATGGCACCGAAACCAAGCGCAGCTACTCGCTGGCGACCCTCCATGACCACGCGCTGGGCCCGGGCGAGGCGGTGGATATCGCCGTCAGCTTCGTGCCCGGTGGTGCCGCCACGGCCCTGTTCGAGGCGCTGGACCTCGGCGGCCAGGTCAGTGCGTCCGGCCCGTACGGCCGCTTCTGCCTGAACCCCGGCGACCACAATGCCCGCTACCTGCTGATCGCCACCGGCACCGGCGTTACCCCGTACCGGTCGATGCTGCCGCTGCTGGAAACGGCCATGGCCGAGCGCGGCGTGCAGGTGGTCCTGCTGCAGGGCGCGCGCAGCCCGGGCGAACTGCTGTACAGCGAAGATTTCTACAGCTTCGCCGAAAAGCACCCGAACTTCCGTTATGTGCCGTGCCTGTCGCGCGAACTGCCGGCCGACCCGCACCCGGACGTGCGCCACGGCTACGTGCAGCAGGCCCTGGCAGGCTTCACGCCGGACCCGGCCACCGACATCGCCTACCTGTGCGGCAACCCGGACATGGTCGATGCCTGCGCCGAGGCGCTGAAGGAAGCCGGGCTCGGCAACCCGCAGATCCGCCGCGAGAAGTACGTCAGCAGCAAGTAGGCCGGCCACGGGCGCGATAGTGCCGGCCGCTGGCCGGCACCTCACGTTCCCGAAGCGGCACGTTGCCCAGGGTGCAGAACGCTTCGAGGTCCGACCAGCGCAGCCCGTCGCCGGCCTTCCAGCCATCGCGGGTGACATAGAACTTCCACTCGCGGGTGGCATGCGGCGCCGGGGCCAGGAACTCGAAGGTGTAGCGACCGCTGGCATCGGCGCGGATCAATGATGCCGTCCAGTCGCTGCGGTCCAGGTCCAGGCCGCGGTACTTGCTGTTGCCGCCGCTGCACAGCTGGCCATCGGGCACGACCGCCTGATGGTTGCCATTGGCGTTGGCCTGGTTGATGCCGGCCCAGTCGTAGAACGGCTGCGCCCCCCCAAGGCCTTGGCGGCGGCGCAGGCGGGGTTGGTCGGAATCTCCTGATTGCCCTGGTAACAGGCGTAGATACGGCTCATCGGCTTGGACAGCGTGCCGTGCGCCTGCGCGCTGCCGGGCAGGAAGATCCCTGCGGACAGCGTCGCGGCGACGGCGAGCAGGAGGCGTGTCTGCATGGGGTGCGTCCCTGGACGTGTGGAAGAGGGGGCAGTCTCCACACCTGTTGCAGCCACCACCATGCAACGATTCCTAAAAGTGCACGAGTGCAAACGCGTTAACCGTTTTCATGCGATGCGTGCCGCAGACCACGCGCGCATCCGGCCGCTTGAATTCGCGCCCGCAACAGCGGTTTCGCCAGAACGCGCTAGGATGCAGGCATTGCCCGGCACGCATGGACCGCATGTCCCTGGACCTTCCCACCATCGGTGTACTTGGCCTGCTGCTGTGCATCGGCATCGCAACGGGCTTTTCGCTGCTGCTGGTGGCGCTGCGCGGGCAGCCGGTGCTGCGTTTGTGGACGGCCAGCCTGTGGCTGCTGACCCTGGGCGTGATCCTGATGGGGCTGCGCCCCTGGCTGCCGCAGGTGCCGGCCATCCTCGGCGGCAATGCGGCCATGGCGGCCTCGAGCGTACTGATGCTGCGCGGCATGGCCCTGCACCTCGGCCAGCCGATGCCGCTGTGGCGCTCGCTGGGCCTGGTCGCTGCCTTCATGGCCGGCATCTTCCTGTTCCTGGTGGCATGGCCCAGCCTGGAGGTGCGCCTGCACGTGTTCAGCGTGTTCGCGATCATCATCAACAGCTGGATCGCTGTTCTGCTGCTGCGCCATGCGCCGCCGGCACAGCGCATCAGCTGCTGGCTGGCAGCGGCGGTGTTCCTCGCCGAAGCGGTGGTCTACGTCGTGCGCCTGTTCCTGCCGCCAGATGCCGATGCGGGCGGGGACATCATGCGTGTGGGCTCGCCGATGTTCCTCACCTACCTGGCCGGGATAATGCTGGAACTGGCGCGCTGCTTTGCGCTGGTCCTGCTGCTGCTCGAACGCCTGCTGGTGGACCTGCGCCGCGCCGCCCGTACCGATGGCCTCACCGGCCTGCTCAACCGCAGCGCGGTGCTGGCCGACGGGGCCGACCAGCTGCAGCAGGTGCGCCGCCTGCAGCGCCCGCTGGCGGTGCTGCTGCTGGACGTGGACCACTTCAAGGCGATCAATGACCGCTGGGGGCATCTTTCAGGCGACCAGGTGCTGCAGCATTTCACCGGCGTGCTGGAGCACTGCGCACGCGGCCACGTGCACCTGCTCAGTCGCTATGGCGGCGAGGAGTTCCTGTTGCTGCTGCCCGGCAGTGCCGGCGAAGCGGAGCGACTGGCCACGGTCATCCGTCATGCACTGCAGCAACGGCCGGCGCCGCTGGGTACCGGCCCGGTGGCGGTGACCGCCAGCATCGGCCTGGCCATGGATGATGGTCATAGCGACCTGGCTGGGCTGATCGCCCGCGCCGATGCCGCGCTGTACCGGGCCAAGGCCGAAGGCCGCGACCGGCTGGTGGCGGCTGCCGAAACGGCCTAGCGCGATTGCCCATCGCCGCCAGCGCCGGGGCCGTGTAAGTTTGTTCGAAAGTGGGTCACATCTGCCGCGGCGCTGCGTCGTGGTCGACAGGAACGTCCTCCAGGGGAATCAAGCACGATGCAAAAACACCATTTCCGACTGGCCAGGCGATCGGCCAGCATGCTGTTTGCCGGCGCGATACTTGCCGGCTGTAGTGCAACGGCTCCCGGTGCCGCCGACGGCAATGACACGCCAAGCCAGCGCTACGGGGCGATCGAGTTCCGTCCGTGCACGCTGACCACGGTCGGCGCCAGCGCCAACGTCGAAGCCCAGTGTGGCAAGCTGCAGGTGCCCGAAGACCGCGCCCATCCCGAGGGCCGCAAGATCGACCTGCGCATCGCCTGGCTGGAATCGGATGACAGCGGCAACGGCCAGCCGGATCCCGTGTTCTTCCTCGCCGGCGGCCCCGGCCAGGCGGCCAGCGAAGTGGCAGTCATCGTCGATACGGCCCTGCGCCAGGTGCGCAAGCAGCGTGACGTGTTCCTGATCGACCAGCGTGGCACCGGCGGCTCCAATCCGCTCAGCTGCCTGGGCGCGGACGGCAAGGCGCTGCAGATGGACGAGGACGCGGCGCCGAGTGAGGCGCTGCTGCGCGACTACGCACAGCAGTGCGCGGCATCGCTGCAGGGGCGCGCCGATGCGCGCTTCTACACCACCGCCGAGGCCATCGCCGATCTGGATGCGGTGCGCCAGGCGCTGGGCGCGGACAAACTGAACCTGGTTGGCGGCTCCTACGGCACCCGCGTGGCCCAGCGTTACGCGATCGCCTACCCGCAGCACACCCGCAGCCTGGTCATCGACGGCGTTGTGCCCAACGATCTGGTCGTCGGCGGCGAGTTCGCCAACACCTTCGACAACGCCATCACCCTGCAGTCCGCGCAGTGCCGCAAGGATGCCGCGTGCAGCAAGCGCTTCCCGGTCGATACCCGCACCCAGCTGCGCAGCGTGGTTGACACCCTGCGCCGCGCACCGGTCACCGTCGATTACCGCGACCCGGGCACCAACGCGCCGCGGCAGGATGTGCTGTCCCCGGACAGTGTGGTCGGCCTGGCCTTCGCCTTCTCCTACGTGCCCGAGTATTCCTCGCTGCTGCCGCTGGTGCTGGATGAAGCCGCACAGGGCCGCTATGCGCCGCTGGCTTCGCTGGCACGCGGCGCGACCCGCACCATGGATTTCCAGATCAACCGTGGCATGCAGTGGTCGGTCATCTGCAGCGAGGATGCACCGCGCTACCAGGCACCGGCCACCAGCGACGATCATCTGTTCGGCCCGGAGGCGGCGCGTGCGTTCTTCGCCGCCTGTCCGGTGTGGCCGCACCAGCCGGCTGCGGCCACGCTCACTGCACCGCTGAAAAGCGACCTGCCGGTGCTGCTGCTGTCCGGCGAGCTGGATCCGGTCACCCCGCCGCGCTACGCCGAACAGGTGCTCAACGGCCTGCCCAACGGCCGCGCACTGGTCGCCCGCGGCCAGGGCCACGGCACCCTCACCGCCGGCTGCATGCCGCGCCTGCTGGGCCAGTTCATCGATGCCAACGATGCCAAGGCGCTCGACGCCAGCTGCCTGGACACGCTGAGCCACGTGCCGGCGTTCACCTCGTTCAACGGATGGACCCCATGATCGTCGCCGACAACCTGCACAAGGCCTTCGACACCCGCACCGGTCGCGTCCAGGCGGTGGCCAACGTCGGCTTCCGCGCCGCCGATGGCCAGATCACCGGACTGCTCGGCCCCAACGGCGCCGGCAAGACCACCACCATGCGCATGCTGTACACGCTGATGACGCCCGACCAGGGCAGCATCACCGTCGATGGCATCGATGCCGCCCGCGATCCGATCGAGGTGCGCCGCCACCTGGGCGTGCTGCCCGATGCGCGCGGTGTCTACAAGCGCCTGACCGCGCGCGAGAACATCACCTACTTCGGCGAACTGCACGGCCTGTCGGCGCAGCGCATCCGCGAACGCATCGAAGTGCTGTCGCACGCGCTGGACATGGCCGACATCCTCGACCGCCAGACCGATGGCTTCTCGCAGGGCCAGCGCACCAAGACCGCCATCGCCCGCGCGCTGGTGCACGACCCGCGCAACGTCATCCTCGACGAACCCACCAACGGCCTCGACGTGATGACCACCCGCGCGCTGCGCCGGTTCCTGCTGGGCCTGCGCGAGGAAGGCCGCTGCGTGATCCTGTCCAGCCACATCATGCAGGAGGTGGGTGCGCTGTGTGACCACATCGTCATCATCGCCAAGGGCACCGTGATGGCCGCAGGCAGTGCCGATGAACTGCGCGCGCAGGCCGGCGAAACCAACCTGGAAGATGCGTTCGTGAAACTGATCGGCAGCGAAGAGGGCCTGCACGCATGAGCATGATGTCGACCCTGATGACGGTGATGCGCAAGGAACTGCGCGACCTCTCGCGTGACCGCCGCACCCTGGCGCTGACCCTGCTGTTCGGCCCGCTGCTGTACCCGTTGCTGATCCTGGGCATGGGCAAGCTGTCGGAAAGCCGCTTCCGCACGCAGATCGAACAGCCGCTGGACATCCCCACGATCGGTGCCGAGCACGCCCCGAACCTGGTCCGCTTCCTTGCCGCGCAGGGCCTGAACGCGACTGCGGCACCGGATGACCTGGCCGAGGCGATCCGCGCCCAGGACATCGACGTGGCGCTGCGCATCAGCGCCGATTTCGGCAAGGACTGGGCCGACGGCAAGCCGGCGCTGGTGGAAGTGATCCGCGACAGCACGCGGCGTGCCGCCGAGGTGCCCACGGCGCGCCTGCAGGCGGCGCTGTCCACCTACAACGGGCAGGTGGGGGCGCTGCGCCTGATGGCTCGTGGCGTCGATGCGCAGGTCGCACGACCGCTCGACATGGCCACCCAGGACATGGCCAGTACCGAAGCCAAGCGCGGCATGATGCTGTCGATGCTGCTGCCGGTGCTGCTGACCCTGACCTCGTTCATCGGTGGCGCGTACCTGGTGATGGACACCACCGCCGGCGAACGTGAGCGGCAATCGCTGGAGCCGTTGCTGGCCACGCCGGGCTCGCGCAGCGCGATCGTCAGCGGCAAGATCGGCGCCGCCTGCGTGGTCGGGTTCGTGTCGCTGCTGCTGACACTGGTCGCGTTCAAGGTCAGCGCCCAGTTCGCCTCGGGCAACGTCGGCCGGCAGCTCAACATGAACATCCTCTCGATGGTGCAGATGCTGCTGGTGATGCTGCCGATGCTGCTGATCGGCACCTCACTGCTGACCTACCTGTCGGCTGCGGCCAAGAGCATGAAGGAAGCCCAGAGCCACATGACCTGGCTGGTGCTGCTGCCGATGCTGCCGGGCTATGCGCTGATGGCCTACCCGGTGAAGAGCCAGCTGTGGCAGTACGCCGTGCCGTTCCTGTCGCAGAACCAGATGCTGCTGAAGGTGATCCGCCACGAAGTGATCACCCCGACCATCTGGGCGGTCTACCTGGGCGCCAGCCTCGGCCTAGCCGCCATCCTGTGGTTCGCCGCCGTGCGCCGCTACCACCAGGAGCGCCTGGCCATTTCCGGCTGAAAAAAGGGGATGGGCAAACGCTAGCGCCGGGTCACGCCCGGCGGATGTGCAGCGAGGCCCGGTCATACCGGGCCTCGTTGTTTTTCGATCCGCCATGACGGGCTTCACCGCACGCCATACCGCGCCGGCGTCACCCCCATCTCGCGCTTGAACACGGCAATGAACGCACTGGGTGTGTCATAGCCCATCGACAACGCGACTTCGATGACTGTTTCCCCTGCCAGCAGACGCGGCAGCGCCAGAAGCACCCGAAGGCGCTGCCGCCACTGGCCCAGCGTCATGCCTGTTTCGGCCAGCCAATGGCGGGCCAGGCTGCGGCCGGACAGCGCACTGGCAAGCGCCCAGTCTTCAACGCTGCGGTTGTCATGCGGTGCGCGCGCCAGTGCGGCGGCAATGCACCGCAAGCGACGGTCGCGCGGTTGCGGCAGCGCAAGCGGCAGGGGAGTGCTGCTGCCAATCTCGTCGGCAATCACGCCCGCCAGTCTCAGCTGCGCATCCTCCAGAGCGCCATGCGGCCACTGCAGGGCGCGCGGTACAGCCGCCTGCAGCAGCACGCTGGGCTGGAATACACGCGGCGCAGCTGGCAATGCGATGCAGGCCGCAGTACTGAAGTACAGGCTCCAACCATCGAAGGCACCGATGCTGGCCAGAGCGTGCGGCAGATCAGGCGGCACCCAGGCGACGTACCCGGCAGGCAACAGCCAGTGATGGTTATCCACTTCAATGCGCAGCAGACCGTTGTGTGCACCCAGCAACTGTCCGCGTGCGTGCCGGTGCCGCGCGGTGCGGCGTGGTCCCGTCGTTGCCAGCTGCGCGCCCAGCAGGCACGGCCCGCTGCCAGCGTCAGCCAGTGCGGGTTCGATCAAGGGTGTCGGGGTTGGCTGGTCTGCCATATCAATTGGCAGTTATACGGCAGAACAGTCATCCCGCAAGCCTGACACTGGGCGTCCATCCCGGAGAGCACTTCCCATGAAACCGCAGGACATCCTTCCCGACCAGCAGAACGACGTGCAGGTGAACGGGCTGACCGTGCGCAAGGGCAGCGTCGGCGCCTTCCTCGCCAGCGTCCGCGACTGGCAGGATCCGACAGGCAGCGATGCCACCCGTGCTGCCGCCGAGACCGATCTGCGCAGCGTGTTGCCGGCATTGCACGCGCTCGGCCTCTTCCAGGTGCTGACGGCGCGTGATCCGGCGCTGCAGCAGCTGATCGACGGCGAGCACTGAAACAAACAAGGCCCGGATCGCTCCGGGCCTTGTGAGGGCGTCTCGCCAGGCATGGCCCGGCGCTACCGTGGCTCTGGTCAGCCGCCCGGCGCGAACACCAGGGTGCGGCGGGTGGTGACCGGGGCGCTCACTGGTTCGAAGCGCCAGCGCTTCACGGCGTTCAGCGCTTCGCGGTCGAAGACGCGCGACGGCGTCGCACGCAGCACGCGGGCGTTGGTCACCGAGCCGTCGGTACCGACGGTGATTTCCATCAGCACTTCGCCCGAGGTGCCCGAGCGCAGGGCCTCGGCCGGGTAGCGCGGGGCCGGGGTGCTGACCGGGCGCAGGGTCGGT
>NZ_QETL01000113.1:0-11866 GCF_003105135.1 Stenotrophomonas sp. SPM
GACACGCCGTGAACCCATCCATGGGGGCTCGTAGGCGCCATCCATGGCGCCTGCGGTCCTGGTGGGGGCTACCCGCCGCCGCCGGACAGTCTGCTGGCGCCTCCGCGCCGCGAAGTGATCATTGAAAGCAAAGACGAGAGCAAGGGCAAAAGCATGGATATCGAACAACACCAGGTGAAGGCGGCAGAACTGCTGCATGCGGCGGGCATCCTGCCGGTGGTGACGATTCATACGCTGGACCAGGCGCGTGCGGTCAGTGCGGCGTTGCTGGAAGGGGGATTGCCGGCGATCGAGCTGACGCTGCGGACGCCGGTGGCGATGGATGCGCTGGCGATGCTCAAGCGCGAACTGCCCGATGTGGTGGTGGGTGCGGGCACGGTGCTGACCGTCGAGCAGATGCAGCAGTCGATCGATGCGGGCGCGGATTTCCTGGTGACGCCGGGTACGCCGCCGGTGCTGGCCGATGCGCTGGCGGCGGCACCGCTGCCGGTGGTGCCGGGTGCGGCCACGCCGACCGAGCTGCTGTCGCTCTACGCGCGCGGCTTCCGCGTGTGCAAGCTGTTCCCGGCCACGGCCGTGGGCGGCCTGGCGATGATCAAGGGCCTGGCCGGCCCGGTGGCCGACCTGAAGCTGTGCCCGACCGGTGGCATCACCGAAAACACCGCCGCCGAGTACCTCGAGCAGAAGAACGTGGTCTGCATCGGTGGCTCGTGGATGGTGCCGGGCAACTGGATCGCCGACGGCGAATGGGACAAGGTGCGCGCCAGCGCCGCCGACGCCGCGAAGATCATCAAGCGCGTCCGCGGCCACTGAGCCCAGCACAGGTGTAGAGCCGAGCCCACGCTCGGCTCCGCGCCAGCGGACCGGAAAGCAGCCGAGCATGGGCTCGGCTCTACTGCTCTTCCTTGCTTCGTTCCGCGGCGGATGCCACAGGAAACTGTCCAAGGTCGGGCAGGTTGGGTTCGCGCGAGTGTGAGCCGCATGGATGCGGCGACCGAGCTTGCAGGGACGTACTTGCAGCGTCCCCTGCACAGCCCATCCGCCCGGCCAACCCCAGAAATCCAACCGCACCACCACCGCGAGGGGCTTCGCCGTTGGCCGAACCCCGTTACAGCGGCCGTGCCGGATCCACCAGCCCGTACTGGCTGGCCATGCGCGCCAACGCAATGTTGTCGCTGATCCCCATCTTCTCGAACAACCTCGCCTTGTGCGTGTTCACCGTCTTCGCACTCAGGCTCAAGCGCCGCGCGATGTCTTCCTGGCGCAGGCCCTGGGTCAGCAGCAGCGCCACTTCCAGCTCGCGCGGCGACAGCGTATCGAACGGCGAGGCATTGCCTTCCACCGTGGACAGCGCCAGGTTCTGCGCGATGCTGGTGCCCAGGTAGCGGCGCCCGGCCGCGACGTCACGCACCGCACGCAGCAGCTCCTGCGCATCGCAGCCCTTGCCGATGTAGCCGGCGGCACCCGCCTCCAGCAGTCGCTTCGGCAGCGGGCCGTCTTCCAGCACGGACACGATCACCACGCGCGTGGCGCGGTGGCCACGGACGATGCGCTCGGTCACCTCCATGCCGCTGACGCCCGGCAGGTGCAGGTCGCACAGGACCACGTCCGGCAGCAGCTGGCGGATCTCGCGCAGGCCGTCTTCGCCGGTCTCGGCTTCGCCCACCACCTCGATGTCGGTTTCACTCGACAGGATCATCTTCATACCGGTGCGGACCAGTGCGTGGTCGTCCACCAGGTAGACTCGAATCGTCATTCACGTACCTCTTCGAATGCGGCCATTGCGGGCCACGCTAGGCAGGGCATCCGGACATCGCAAGCACGACGACTGCGCAAAAACGGCGTTCTGCCTTGCGCATCACATTCTTCGCACATCGATGTTGCCCCCTGTCCCACAGAACCCGTTACAACGAAACAACCTGCTGCTGCATGGACGTCCCCGAAGGGGCATCCACGTCACTCCCCTGTTGCGATCGCTTCGCTGGCCGCTGCTGGCGGCGAACCGCGGTGTCGCCAAGGTTGCCGGCGACTGAACATGACCAGATAGCACCCTACCACCCAAACCAGCGCCGCACACCAACCGGCGAGGATATCGGAGGGGTAATGCACCCCGAGGTAGACCCGCGAGAGGCTGACCAGCAGGCTGAACAGCGGCGCCAGCACCAGTACCAGCCAGCGCCAGCGGGTGTTCCACGCCAGCAGCACCAGGGTCGCGGCCAGGGTCATGGTGCCCATCGCGTGGCCGCTGGGGAAGCTGAACGTCGATTCCGGCGCAATCGATTCCCACAGGCTGGGGCGGTCGCGCTGGAAGAACTGCTTGCTGCCCATGTTCAGCAGCGCCGAGCCGACGAAGCACACGGCCACGAAGGTCGCCTCGCGCCAGCGCCGCCGCCACAGCAGGGCGCCGACGATCAGCACGTCCGCCGGGATCAGGAACCATTCGTAGCCCAGTTTCGACAGCAGCACGAAGCAACGGTCCAGCGATGGCGAGTGCAGCCCGTGCATCTGCCACAGCAGTGGGGCGTCGAAATGGAACGACTCGAACTCGTGCACTTCATCGGCCAGGGCAACGAAGCCGGCCAGCGGCAGCAGCACGCCGGCAAACAGCAGCACCAGGCGCCACGTATTGCGCCCCATCCAGTGTCGGAAGCCGGACGCCGGTTCCGGCGCGGCCAGGATCGCCGGCTTACCCGGCGATCCGGACATACTTCTGTTCGACGTAATCGTCGATCAGGGCAACGAATTCCTGGGCGATGTTGTCGCCACGCAGGGTCACCTTCTTCTCGCCGTCGACGAACACCGGCGCGGCCGGGGTTTCGCCGGTGCCCGGCAGGGAAATGCCGATGTTGGCGTGGCGCGACTCACCCGGGCCGTTGACGATGCAGCCCATCACCGCCAGGGTCATGTTCTCCGCACCGGGGTGCTGCACCTTCCAGACCGGCATCTTCTCGCGCACGTGGTTCTGCACGACCTTGGCCAGTTCCTGGAAGAACTCGGAGGTGGTGCGGCCGCAGCCCGGGCAGGCGGTGACCAGCGGGGTGAAGGCGCGCTGCCCGGTGGTCTGCAGCAGTTCCTGGGCGACGATCACTTCCTGCGTACGCGACTGGCCCGGCTCGGGCGTCAGCGAAATGCGGATGGTGTCACCAATACCTTCCTGCAGCAGCACGCTCAGCGCCGCCGCCGAAGCGACGATGCCCTTGCTGCCGATGCCGGCTTCGGTCAGGCCCAGGTGCAGGGCGAAATCCGAACGCTGGGCCAGGTCGCGGTACACCGCGATCAGTTCCTGAACGCCGCTGACCTTGGCCGAAAGGATGATGCGATCGCGCGGCAGGCCGATCTCCACCGCCTGCTCGGCCGAATCCAGCGCCGAACGGATCAGCGCCTCGCGCAGCACGCGGCCGGCGTCCCAGGGCTGTTCGCGATGGTTGTTCTCGTCCATCAGCTTCGCCGCCAGGGCCTGGTCCAGCGAACCCCAGTTGGCACCGATGCGCACCGGCTTGTTGTAACGGATGGCGAACTCGATCAGCTGGGCGAACTGCAGGTCCTTCTTCTTGCCAAAGCCGACGTTGCCCGGGTTGATGCGGTACTTGGCCAGCGCTTCGGCACAGGCCGGCTCGGCCGTCAGCAGCTGGTGGCCGTTGTAGTGGAAGTCACCGATCAGCGGCACGTCGATGCCCATCATCGCCAGCTTGTCGACGATGCGCGGAATGGCCGCGGCCGCTTCCACGGTATTGACGGTCAGGCGCACCATTTCCGAACCAGCCCGCCACAGCTCGGCCACCTGCTTCACGCTGGAGGCGACGTCGGAGGTGTCGGTGTTGGTCATCGACTGCACCACCACGGGCTTGCCGCCACCTACGGTGACCCCGCCGATCTGGACGGCATGGGTCTGGCGACGGGACCAGGCGGTGGCATCGGAGGGTTGGGTCGGGCGGGTGACGGCGTCGTGCATGGGCGCATTCTACCGCCCGGCCCTGCCTTCCGGGCGATTCCCATTCAGCCTTCGGCACGTCTGCGGCCGATTGTCGCAGGCAGGTTGCCCGGTGAACGCATACGATGGTCGGGCATGACCGGTCCCGACGCCCCCTTCCTACGCACCCTGTGCAGCCTGCGCTGGCTGGCCGTGGCCGGCCAGGCCACGACGATCCTGGTCGCCACCTGGGTCCTTGGCCTGCCGCTGCCGCAGCTGCCGCTGTGGGCGGGCGTGGCCGTGCTGGCCGTGTTCAACCTGTATACGCAGCTGCGCCCGGAGCCCGACGACACCGCGCCGCTGACCGCGTTCGGTCACATCCTGGTCGATGTGATCATCCTGACCTGGATGGTCGGCTGGAGTGGCGGCATCGCCAACCCCTTCGGCTCGCTGTTCCTGATCCTGATCGCGCTGGCCGCCTTCGCCCTGCCCCTGCGCTGGGCGTTGGCGGTGGCCACCGCCTGCCTGCTCGGCTACGCCGCCAGCGGCCTGTTCGGGCAACCGCTGCCGAGCGGCTACTTCCGCGCACTCGATCTCAACCGTTGGGGCGTGGTCGCCAATTTCCTGCTGTCGGCCGCGGTAGTACTGACCTTCTCCACCCGCCTGGCGATGGCCCTGCGCGTGCGCGAACTGGAACTGTCGGCGCTGCGCGAGCGTTTCGCCCGCAACGAAGGCATCGTCGCCCTGGCCACCCACGCCGCCTCGGTGGCGCACGAACTGAACACCCCGTTGGCGACCATGACCCTGCTCGCCGACGATGTGGCCGAGCGCAGCGAAGAACCGGAAGTGCGCGAGGACATGGAAACCCTGCGCGAGCTGCTGGTGCAATGCCGTGAGCGCGTGCTGGCGCTGGCTGCACCGGCCTCCACCGACGGCCCCGGCCGCAGCCATTCCAGCGCCCAGCAGGTGCTGGAACAGTGGCGTCTGGTGCGCCCGACCATCGACCTGCACCGCAATGACGATGCACCGCTGCGGCTGCCGCTGGACCCCGGCGTTGGCCACCTTCTGATGGTGCTGCTGAACAACGCCGCCGATGCCGGCGAACAGGCCGGGCGACCGCGCGTGGACCTGGAGCTGCGGATCGACGGCGAGGATCTGATCGGCGAAGTGCGCGACTACGGCCATGGCTTCAACGCGCGCGCCGCGGTGCTGCCGGGCAAGCTGTTCGGCAGCAGCAAGAGTGAGGGCATGGGCGTCGGCTTGGCCCTGTCCCACGCCACCATCGAACGCCTGCAGGGCGAGATGTGGATGCGCCCGGCGCAAGGCGCCGGCAGCCGCGTCGGCTTCCGCCTGCCGCTGGCTCCCCACGAGGAAACCCCATGAGTGCCTCAACCCTCGGCCTGCTGGTCGACGACGACGAACTGTACCTGCGCACGCTGCAGCGCAGCCTGGCCCGCAAGGGGCTGGAGACGCAGACCGCACAGGATGCCGCCAGCGCGCTGGCCCTGGCCCGCCAGCATCCGCCGGCGTTCGCGCTGATCGACCTGAAGCTGGGCAGCGATTCCGGGCTGGCGTTGATCCAGCCGCTGCGTGCCCTGCGCGCGGACATGCGGATCCTGCTGGTGACCGGCTACGCCAGCATCGCCACCGCAGTGGAGGCGATCAAGCTGGGTGCGGATGACTACCTGCCGAAGCCGGCGACGGTGCCGATGATCCTGCGTGCGCTGGGCGAGGAAGACGACGGGCCGGCCGACGACGGCGAAATGGAAGTGCCCGACGCGATGACGCCGATCAGCCGCCTGCAGTGGGAACACATCCAGCAGGCGATGCATGAGACCGGCGGCAATGTGTCGGCCGCCGCACGCCTGCTCGGCATGCACCGGCGCTCGCTGCAGCGCAAGCTGGCCAAGCGGCCGAGCCCGGAACGCGACCCGAGCCGCTGACGCGGCGAATCCGCCGGGCGTGGCCCGACACTACCGGGCGGACCTTGCGTTCGCCGGGCATGGCCCGGCGGCCGTACCTCAGCGCTTCAGCTGCGCCAGGATCTCGCGGGTCATCGGATCGGCAATCGCCACATCCTCGCCCTGCAGCGCCGGCAGCAGGCCACTGGCCAGCTGCTTGCCCAGCTCGACACCGAACTGGTCGAAGGCGTTGATGTTCCAGATGACCGACTGCACGTACACGGCGTGTTCGTACATGGCGATCAGCGCGCCCAGCGCCTGCGGGGTCAGCGCGTCCAGCAGGATCAGCGTGCTCGGGCGGCCGCCCGGGTAATCGCGGTGCGGGTCATCGCTGCCCTGGCCGTTGGCCAGCGCCTCGGTCTGCGCCAGCAGGTTGGCCAGCAGCGCCTGGTGGTTGACCGTGTACGGATCATCGTTGTGCACGCAGCCGATGAAGTCGGCCGGGATGATGCTGGTACCCTGGTGCAACGCCTGGAAGAAGCTGTGCTGCACATCGGTACCCGCCCCGCCCCACCACACCGGCACGGTGTCGGTGGTGACAGGCTGGCCGTCGCGCTGCACGCGCTTGCCCAGGCTTTCCATCACCAGCTGCTGCAGGTAGGCCGGCAGCAGCGCCAGGCGCTGGTCATAGGTCATCACCGCGTGCGTGGCATGGCCCAGCACGTTGCGGTTCCAGATGTCGGTGAGGCCGTGCAGCACCGGCAGGTTGCGCTCCAGCGGCGCGTCCAGCGCGTGCGCATCCATCTGCGCGGCACCGTCCAGCAGCTGTTCGAAACGCTCGAAGCCGATGGCCAGCGCGATCGGGAAACCGACCGCCGACCACAGCGAATAACGGCCACCCACCCAGTCCCACATCGGCAGCACACGATCGGCGGCGATGGCGAAGGCCTTGGCCGCACGCTCGGGGTTGGCGCTGACCGCGTACAGGCGCTCGCTGCCACCCAGCCAGTCGTGCAGGATCTGCCCGTTGAGCAGGGTTTCCTGGGTACCGAAGGTCTTGGAAATGAGGATGCCGGCGGTCTTGGCCGGATCCAGCGTGGCCAGCGTGCGCTGCATGGCGGCGCCGTCCACGTTCGACACGAAATGCACGCGCAGGCGCGCACCGCTGACCGGGCGCAGCGCATCGGCGACCAGGCGCGGGCCCAGGTCGGAACCGCCGATGCCGACGCTGACCACGTCGGTCACGCCGCTGTCTTCCAGCGCGCGCACCAGCACGCCCATGCGCTGGCGGATTTCGCGCGCGGTGGCATAGGCCTCGGCCGCCACCGGCGCATCGACCCGGTCGCCACGCAGCGCGGTGTGCAGCGCGGCGCGACCTTCGGTCAGGTTGACCTGCTCGCCACGGAACAGACGGGTGATGGCACCGCCGACATCACGGTCGGCGGCGAGTGCCAGCAACGCCTGCAGCGCCGCGGCATCGTATTTCTGCCGGGCGAAATTGACGTACAACGGACCGACCCGCAGCGCCAGGTCCTGCACGCGGCCGGGTTCGGCGGCGAGGAGGCTGGGGATGCTTGCGCCCTTCAGGCGCTGGGCGTGGGAGTGGAGCGAGTCGAATCCGTTGTTCGTTGTCATGCGGCCTGGGTCGGGATCGTGTCGTTGGTGTGGGTAATCTGGTTGTTGCCGTCCACGTACACCAGCTTCGGCTTGAAGCTGTCGGCTTCCTGCTCGGTCATGCTGGCAAACGCAGCGATGATGATGATGTCACCGACCTGCACATGGCGTGCAGCGCCACCGTTGAGCGACACCACGCCGCTGCCGGCTTCGGCACGGATGGCGTAGGTCGAGAAGCGCGCACCGTTGGTCACGTCCCAGATGTGCACCTGCTCGAACTCGCGGATGCCCGTGGCAGCCAGCAGGTTGTCGTCGATGGCGATCGAGCCTTCGTAGTTCAGCTCGGAATGGGTAACGGTGGCGCGGTGGATCTTGGTCTTCAGCAGGGACAGATGCATGGCACGGCACAACGCAAAGGAAAGCGGGGATTCTAGCACCCGCGCAGCGCGGGGCATCACGGCCGGCAACCCGTTCAGGTACGCGGTGAAACCGGGGTCAGATCCCTTTTCCCCAAGAAAAGGGAGCTGACCCCATGCATCACCTGCGCCGCCGGAACTCAGAACTCCAGGTTGTCGATCAACCGGGTGCTGCCGAGGCGGGCGGCGATCAGCGCCACCCGGCCGCCGCCGTCGAAGGTCGGCTCGGCCAGCTCGGGGGTGCGCAGCACCGCGTAGTCGACTTGGAAGCCGGCAGCCTGCAGCGCGGCGGTGGCACCGGCCTCGATCTGCGCACGCGTCTGCCCGGCCACATAGCCCTCGCGCATGCCCAGCAGGGTGCGGTGGATGGTGGTGGCCAGCGGGCGCTGGCTGGCGTCCAGGTACTGGTTGCGCGAGCTCTTGGCCAGGCCATCGTCGTCACGCACGATCTCGGCACCGACGATCTGGATCGGGAACGACAGCTCGGCCACCATCTGCTTGATCACGGCCAGCTGCTGGTAGTCCTTGCGGCCGAACACGGCCACGTCCGGCTGCACCTGCAGGAACAGGCGCGCGACCACCGTGCAGACGCCATCGAAGTGACCGGGGCGGCTGGCGCCCTCCAGCACTTCGCTCACGCCCGGGGCGTGCATCTGCGTGGTCCTGTCCACGCCCAGCGGGTACATCGCCTCGACGCTGGGCAGCCACACCGCATCGCAGCCGACCTGCTCCAGCCCGGCCACGTCGGCCTCGGGCGTACGCGGGTAGCGGCTGAAGTCCTCATTCGGCCCGAACTGGGTCGGATTGACGAAGATGCTTGCCACGACCTTGTCGGCGTACTGCCGCGCCAGCGTCACCAGCGAATGGTGGCCACCGTGCAGGTTGCCCATGGTCGGCACCAGCGCCACGCGCAGGCCCTGCTGCTTCCACTGTGCGATCTGCTCGCGCAGTGCGCCGAGCTCGTTGAAGGTCTGGATCATTGGGCGTAGGCGTGCTGTTCGTCGGGGAAGCTGCCGTCGCGCACAGCGTCGGCATAGGCGCGGGTGGCACCGGCCACCGAACCGCCTTCGGCCAGGAAGTCCTTGACGAACTTCGGACGGCGGTGGCCGCTGTCCAGGCCGATGAAATCGTGCATCACCAGCACCTGGCCATCGCACTGCGGGCCGGCACCGATGCCGATGGTCGGCACGCCAACGGCAGCGGTCACTTCGGCAGCCACCGGGGTCGGCACGCATTCGAGCACGATCAGCGCGGCACCGGCGGCGGCTACGGCCTTGGCATCTTCCACCAGCTGGCGCGCGGCATCGCCACGGCCCTGGATCTTGAAGCCGCCCAGGCGCAGCACCGACTGCGGGGTCAGGCCCAGGTGCGAGCAGACCGGAATCTCGCGCTCGACCAGATAGCGCACGATGTCGACCTTGAAGCCGGCACCTTCGATCTTGACCATCTCGGCGCCGGCCTGCAGCAGCTGCAGCGAAGCCTCCAGCGCGCGCTCGGGGGTGGCGTCGGCGCCGAACGGCAGGTCGGCCACCAGCAGCGCACGCTGCAGCACGCGGGACACCGCACGGGTGTGATAGACCATGTCGGCAACGGTCACCGGCAGGGTTGAATCATGGCCCTGCACGACCATGCCCAGCGAATCGCCGATCAGGATCAGGTCCACGCCATTGGCGTCGAACGTACGGGCAAAGCTGGCGTCGTAAGCGGTCAACATGACCAGCTTCTGGCCATTACGCTTGGCTTCGGCCAGTGCGGGAACGGTCCAGGGCTTGCTGTCTGCGTGGGTGCTCATGTGCTGATAACCGGGGGAGATAACCCGGTCATTATCACCCTATCGGCGCGATCCCGCAGGCATCGACCCGCACCACTGCATCCTGCACGCGTCCATGCCCGGGAATGGCCAGATCCGGCGCGATCTCGGCCAACGGCACCAGCACGAAGGCGCGTTCGTGCAGGTAGGGATGCGGTACCTGCAGGCCGGGCTCATCCAACACCTGCTCGCCGTACAGCAGCAGGTCCAGGTCGAGCGCGCGCGGGCCCCAGTGCACGGCGGGGTCGCGCACGCGGCCGAACTGCTGTTCCAGCGCGAGCATCGCCTGCAACAGATCGCCGGCAGCCAGGGTGGTCTCAACCGCGGCGACCGCGTTGACGAACGGCGGCTGGTCTTCGTTGCCCCAGGCCGGCGTGGCGTACAGGCGGGAGGCCTGCCGCAGCTGCGTGCCGGGCAGGCCATCCAGCGCGGCGATGGCCGTGCGGACGGTGGTGACCGCGTCACCCAGGTTGGCCCCCAGGCCGATCCAGGCAAGGCTCATGGCTTACTCGGCGGCGCCGCCGGCGGCAGCACCGGTGCGACGACGACGGCGGCGACGCTTGCGCGTTGCCCCACCCTCTTCGTCCCCGCCATCGGTGTGGATGGCATCCAGCGAGGATTCCAGCTCATGCCCGGACTGCGCCTGCGCTTCGCGCCAGAACGCCACGTCGGCTTCGTGCTCGGCCGAGGCGACCTGGCGCAGGGCCAGGAAGTCGAACGCGGCGCGGAAACGCGGATGGGTGAGCGTGCGGAACACGCGCTTGCGCTGGCGCGAGCTGAAGCGCGACTGCAGCAGCCAGATTTCCTGCATCGGCAGCGAGAAGCGGCGCGGCAGGGCGATGGTGCTCAGCTGCTGCACGGTGACCCGGTCGGCGGCGCGACGCTGCGCCTCTTCCGGCGCCACGCCCTGCTTGAGCAGGCTGGCCTGGGCGCGGCAGTACGCCGGCCACAGCAGCAGCGCAAACAGGAATGCCGGCGACACCGGCTCGTCGTTGGCCACGCGCGCATCGGTATTGGCCAGGCCTTCCACCAGCATGCGGCGCAGCGCGCCGGTACGGTTGGACTTGAGGGCCTTGGCGCTCTCGGGGAACAGCACGTCGAACAGGCCGTAACGTTCCAGGCCTTCGAAGCTGGCGACGCCGTGCCCGGACAGGAACAGCTTCAGCACTTCCTCGAACAGACGCGCCGGGGCGGCCTCGTTGAGCAGATTGGCCAGGTGCGGGATCGGCGCGGCGGTGCCCTCTTCGATCTGGAAGCCGAGCTTGGCCGCCAGGCGCACCGCACGCAGCATGCGCACCGGGTCTTCCTGGTAGCGCTGCACCGGATCGCCGATGAGCTTCATCAGGCGCGCCTGCACGTCTTCGAAGCCGCCGGTGTAATCGCGCACCGAGAAATCCTCGATGGCGTAGTACAGGGCATTGCAGGTGAAGTCGCGGCGGAGGGCGTCGTCTTCGATGGTGCCGTACACGTTGTCGCGCACGAGCATGCCGTTTTCCATTTCACGGTCGCCGCTGCCGTCATCGCTGTTGGCGCGGAAGGTGGCGACTTCGATGATCTCGCGGCCGAAGACCACGTGGGCCAGGCGGAAACGGCGGCCGATCAGGCGGCAGTTGCGGAACAGCTGCTTGACCTGTTCGGGCGTGGCGTCGGTGGCCACGTCGAAATCCTTGGGGCGGCCATTGACCAGCAGATCGCGCACGGCGCCGCCGACAAGGTAGGCGCCGAAGCCGGAATCGCGCAGGCGGTACAGCACGCGCAGAGCGTTCGGGCTGATGTCCTTGCGGGAGATCGTGTGCTGGTCGCGCGGGATGACGCGCAGGCTGAACGGTGATGGAGCAGAGGAATTGATGTTGGCGCTTCCGGTTGAAGTTTCGGGATTGCCCAATGGCATCGAGGTGCATATACTAGCGCTCCTGCCTCGGCAGCGACAATTTTATGCTCCCTTCGTCTAGTGGTTAGGACGTGGCCCTCTCAAGGCTAAAACAGGGGTTCGAGTCCCCTAGGGAGCACCAGTCGCAGCAGCAGGAACCGAAAAAGCCCGCCTTCGTGCGGGCTTTTCTGTTTTTCGAGGTTTGTGGCTTCGGGCGGTTGGTCGCAGTGGCGCCTCCCTGTTCCTGCGCTTGAGGAGGCGGGCCACCCTGGCCTGGACACGCAAGAGCCCTTCCATGGTGCTCGATGGCGCCATCCCTGGCGCCAACGGTCCTGCCCAGCGGCC
>NZ_QETL01000114.1:0-11821 GCF_003105135.1 Stenotrophomonas sp. SPM
TGTCGGCCGCATCGCAGGTCGCGGCCTGGGTTCGCCGCAGATCGTCAAGGATTGATCCGCCCGGGCCGGTGCTGCCGGGCCCTGTCACACCGGCCTTACAATGGTCGTTCGAACCACCCTCCATTCTGGCCGTCCCCTGGAGCCTGCAGTCCAATGAATTTCCGTTCCGCCGCCACCGCCCTGGCCGCCACCCTGGTGGTTGGCCTGGCTTCCGCCCAGACGCCGCTGCCGACCCCGGCCACCCCGGCGCCCGCTGCCGCCGCCGCCCCGGCTGTCGTCGCCACGCCGCCGGCCCCGGTGCCCAGCACGTCCAAGGCCTGGATCCTGATGGACTACGCCACCGGCCAGATGCTGGCGGGCGAGAACGTCCATGAACAGCTGGCCCCGGCCAGCATCACCAAGGTGATGACCTCCTATGTGGTCGCCGCCGAGGTCAAGAACGGCAAGGTCCGCGCCGATGACCAGGTGATGATGAGCGAGCGCGCCTGGCGCGAAGGCGGCGCCGGCACCGACGGCAGCTACAGCGGCTTCCCGGTCAACCAGACCGCGCGCCTGGAAGACATGGAAAAGGGAATGGCGATCCAGTCCGGCAACGACGCCGCGATCGCCCTGGCCGAGCACGTGGCCGGCAGCGAGGAAGCCTTTGCTTCGTTGATGAACAGCTACGCCGCCAAGATCGGCATGAAGGACTCGCACTTCGTCAACGCCCACGGCCTGAGCGCCCAGGGCCACCACAGCACCGCCTATGACCTGGCGCTGCTGGGCCGCGCGATGGTGCGTGACTACCCGGAAACCTACGCCTACAACAAGGTGAAGGAATTCCAGGTCGGCAACATCAAGCAGCCCAACCGCAACCTGCTGCTGTGGCGCGATGGCAGCGTGGACGGCATCAAGACCGGCCACACCTCCGAAGCCGGCTACTGCCTGATGAGCTCGGCCCAGCGTGGCGACCAGCGCCTGATCGCCGTGGTGCTGGGTGGTTCTTCGGAAAAGCAGCGCGCCGATGACAGCCTGGCCCTGCTCAACTGGGGCTTCCGCTTCTTCGAAACCCACCGCCTGTACGAGCCGGGCAAGGCCGTGGCCGAGCACAAGGTGTGGAAGGGTGCCACCGACAAGGTGCAGCTGGGCGTGGCCCAGCCGATGCTGGTGAGCGTGCCGCGCGGTCGCTACAACGACCTGAAGCCGAGCATCGATGTGCCCAAGACCCTGGAAGCGCCGTTCACCGCGGGCCAGCAGATCGGCACCGTCAAAGTGACCCTGGATGGCAAGGTCGTCGCCGAAGCCCCGCTGGTGGCCGTGGCCGCCGTCGAACAGGCCGGCTTCTTCAAGCGCCTGTGGGACAGCTTCTGGATGTGGTGGGAATCGGAATGATCCACGCGCCGGCGTGGTGAATGAAAAGGCCGGCGAAAGCCGGCCTTTCTTGTTTCGCGAGGATGCTGGTAGTGCCGTCCGCTGGCCGGCTCCCCATGAACCCATCCGTACATACCGGGAGCCGGCCAGTGGCCGGCACTACCATCAGCCTTAAATCGAGCGGCTGATGGTGAAGCTGCCGAACACCGGGGCTTCGCGCTGGCCGTTGAACTCGCGGGTGCTGTGGTAACGCGCCATCGCGAACTTCCAGCGGCCGCGCATCACCGCGATGCCGTAGCCGCCGTAGGCCACCACGTGGCGCTTGTCGACGCTGTGGCTGTCGCGGAAGGTGTTGCCGTCCAGGGTGATATCGCGGATCACCCAGGCTGCATCGGTGGTGGCGAACAGGTGCCACGACCAGCCGCTGGGCTTGCCGCCGCGGGTCGGCGCGGTGTTTTCACCGGCCGGGCGCAGCGGGGTGCTGCCGAAGTCGTCGGGCAGCTTCCAGCCGAAGCGCACTTCACCACCGAAGTTGGCCTTGGTTTCCAGGTTGCCGATCGAGCCGCCGTAATGGCTGATCGCATCCCAGCCCCAGCCGCCGGCATTGACGCTGGCATCGCCCGGCCAGCGGCGCATGCGCTCGTGGGTGTACATCACCACCGGTTCGTTGTGCAGCTGGTTGTCCCAGCCCTGGAATTTCTCGTCGCCCAGCAGGTCGTGCACCGCGTTCTGCACCTGTTTGCCCTGCGCCCATGGGCCGACCACGCCCAGCGTCAGCAGGGTGGTCTGCAGGCGGTCGCCGCGGCGGGCGTTGTAGCCGAAGCTGGCCACCAGCACGCCGGCATACGGCCGGTCATCCTCGATCAGGTCCTTGCGGGTGAAGTCGGTGGGCGTATAGATGCCCTGGCCGAGGCTGAAGATCATGTTCTGCTGCTCGAACTCACCCGGGTGCAGGCGCTCGAGATGGCGGTTCACCCAGCGGGCCAGGCGCGGCAGGCAGGGGTCATCGGTGTAGTCCACCAAGTTGGGCGAGACCAGGGTCAGCTGGGCGCCGTTGGTATAGCCCTGGTCCTGGTCCTTGGCGCCGAACAGGTCGTTGTCGACGCGGAAATTGACCTGCGGCGGGTGCTCACTCATTGCATCGGATCCGCACAGCGCGGCGGCATGGGCAGTGAGGGGCAGGGCGGCGGCGATCAGTCCGGTAAGCCCCAAGGCGGCGATTGTACGCATGGATGGGATGATTCTCGGCAGGAGAGAAGGAGGAAGCATTTTTATGCAACGGCACGGTACTCCTCCCCGTGTGATGGAACGAGGGTGTGGCGTTCACCGGTGTGTTCCAGCGCCGGGGCTGGCGGGAAGGCTGCCTCTTCCGGGCGCGTTGTGGTCGGATTCGACCTGCTCTATGCTCTGCGCGGGCGCCTGGGGAGGCGCCGCCAGGACCCGGTTACCAACCCTTTCTCAACCATGGATTGTGCTTTGCCGACGGCAGGGCACTGGACGACTGAAATGAACAGATCAAACGTGCTCGACCACGCGCTGGCGTGTGTGCTGGTGGGCGTCAGTCTCGCTGCTGTCAGCGCCCCGGCGTCTGCCGGTCTGCGTGATGCTTTCGGCGGAGGTCGCGCCTCGGCGCAGGATCAAAGCAAAAAAGGACAGGCCGAAATTCCGGTGTGCGCCAAGCCGCTGGGCACCATTGCAGTGATCGAGCCGGAAGATTCGGTCAACTGGTGGACCGGCCAGCAATTGCCGGCGCCGTCCAAGCTCATCAAGGTCTTTGTCAATAAATCCAGGTGCTTCACGCTGGTCGACCGCGGCGTGGGCATGTCTGCGGCGCAGTCCGAACGCGCGTTGGCCGCTGAGGGGCAGCTGCGTGGTCGTTCCAATATCGGCAAGGGCCAGATCCGTGCTGCTGACTACGTACTGGTTCCGGACTTGATCTCGCAGAACAGCAACGCGAGCGGCAATGCGGTGGGCGGCCTGATTGGCGGTCTCATCGGCGGCAACGCCGGCAAAATTGCCAGCGGTCTGAACCTGCGCAGCAAGACCGCCGATGTGACCCTGACCCTGACCGATGTGCGCTCGTCCGAGCAGGTTGCGCTGGCCGAGGGCAATTCCAAGAAGACTGATCTGGGCTGGGGCGCCAGTGGTGGCCTGTTTACCGGCGGTGGCCTCGGAGCAATGGGCCTGGGTGGTTACACCAACACCGAAATCGGCCAGGTCATCACCCTGGCCTACCTGCAGGCCTATACGAACCTGGTCGGCGAGCTTGGTGGTCTGTCCGGCAACCCTGCCGCGTCCAATGTCGCCCAGGCCGTGACCATGCTCAAGCCCGGCCGCCTGCTTGCCAATGCCAAGGGCACCGGCGCACCCGTGCGCGCGCTTGAGCCGGGCATGCTGCTGTATCCCACCGGTGTGAAGGAAGGCTCCATGTGGGAAGTGGAAGACGAAATGGGCAACAAAGGCTGGGTCAATTCCACCCTGATGGAACTGGCCAAGTAAGCACCGGGCCCGCTGGCCCAGCGGCCAGCGGGTCGGCCCCGTCCACTGGTGCGGGTGGGCCGGGCTCTTCAGGGCGGGGACTGCAACCCAGCAGTCCGCCGGTGCGCGCTCTGGCTTTGATGAATACTCTTGGGTTTGTCGCCCTGCGGCCCGATAATGGGTCCATGGAAATCAAGTCCGACAACCCCGAACACGGCTTCCAGTTCCCCGGTCAGTTCGAGCTCAGTGCCATGGGCCCGGCCAACCGTGGCCTGGAGCAGGAGCTTCCCAGCCTGCTGAGTGCTGCAGGCGTCGATGTGGTGAACGAGCGCATCAGCTGGAAGCATTCATCCAACGGCAAGTACGTCTCGGTGCGCCTGGTATTCCGGGCCGAGAACCGCGAGCAGTACGACGTGGCCCACCAGGCCCTGCGCGACCACCCGGAAGTGAAGTGGACGGTGTAGCCACCCACTGCGCGGCCGAACCTGCCCCCGGGCAGCGTCCGGCCCGTCCTGCGGTGGTGCGCGACCTCGGCCGCCAGGCCTATGAACCGGTCTGGCGCGCCATGCAGCGCTTCACCGACCAGCGTACCGACGACGACGCCGACGAATTGTGGGTGGTCGAACACGATCCGGTGTTCACCCTCGGCCAGGCCGGCAAGGTCGAACACGTGCTGGCGCCGGGCGATATCCCGGTGCTGCACGTCGACCGCGGTGGCCAGGTGACCTACCACGGCCCCGGCCAGATCGTGGTCTACCCGCTGCTGCGCCTGCCGCGGCTGGGCATCGGTGTGCGCGACTATGTCTGCCGCATCGAACAGGCCCTCATCGACACCCTCGGCGAATGGAACATCGGTGCCGAGCGCCGTGATGGTGCGCCGGGCGTCTATGTGGGCGATGCGAAGATCGCCGCCCTCGGCATCCGCGTCCGCCGCGGTTGCACCTTCCACGGCCTGGCCTTCAATGTGTCGATGGACCTGGAACCCTTCCACCGCATCAACCCCTGTGGCTATCAGGGGCTGCAGGTGACCTCGGTGGTAGACTTGGGAGGCCCGTCCGGGATGGACGCCGTCAAGCCGGTGCTGCTGGACCATCTGGCCCGCCAGTTTGGCCTTCTGCTGCAGCCCACGCCCGAACTGCCCGATCTTTCTGCGGCCGCCTGACCGCCCCCCGGAACTGCCATGACTGAGACCACCGCCCGCACCATTCCCCTGCAGATCGTGCAGGCCGAGCTTCCGTCCGCCGCGCCGCTGCAGGTGGGCGTCAAGCAGATGGGCGGGGACAAGATCAACCGTTCGCCGGTGCAGTTCGCCGACGCACCGGTGCTGCGCAAGCCGTCCTGGATCCGCGTGCGCATTCCTTCGGGCAACGCCGTGCAGAACCTGAAGGCCAAGCTGCGCGAGAACCGCCTGGTGACCGTGTGCGAGGAAGCCAGCTGCCCGAACATCCACGAGTGTTTCAGCCACGGCACCGCCACCTTCATGATCCTGGGTGAGGTCTGCACCCGTCGCTGTTCGTTCTGCGACGTGGCCCACGGCCGTCCCAAGCCGCCGGATGCCAATGAGCCGGCCACCCTCGGCCAGACCGTGGCCGACATGGGCCTGAAGTACGTGGTGGTGACCAGCGTCGACCGCGATGACCTGCGCGACGGCGGTGCCCAGCACTTCGTCGACTGCATCACCGCCATCCGAGAGAAGTCGCCGGGCACCCGCATCGAAGTGCTGACCCCGGACTTCCGTGGCAAGGGCCGCATGGAGCGCGCGCTGGAGATCCTGGCGCAGAACCCGCCGGACGTGTTCAACCACAACATCGAAACCGTACCGGACCTGTACCGCAATGTGCGCCCGGGTGCGGATTACCAGTGGTCGCTGACCCTGCTGAAGAACTTCAAGGCGCAGCACCCGTCGGTGCCGACCAAGAGCGGCATCATGCTGGGCCTGGGCGAGGAGTTCGAGCAGATCAAGGCCACCATGCGCGACCTGCGCGCGCACGACGTGGACATGATCACCATCGGCCAGTACCTGCAGCCGACCGCGCACCACCACCCGGTGCTGAAGTACTGGACCCCCGAGGACTACAAGGCGCTGGAAGACTACGGCTACGAGCTGGGCTTCAGCCACGTGGCCTCCGGCCCGATGGTGCGCTCGTCGTACCACGCCGACGTCCAGGCCAAGGGCGCCGGCGTCCGGTAAGCGGTTGCGCGATGCGCGCTACCGCTTCCCACGATGCGCTGTGCACATCGTGGGCCCCGGCTTACCACCACCCACACCCCCGCCGCTTCGCAGCCGCCCCCTGACTCAGGGGGCTCTCCACCCGATGCCATCGGCAATCTGACAGCCGGTGTCCCGGGGGACGCTTCCCGGCCATTCACAATTTGCTACACCGGCCCCGCTAGGCTGGATTTCCACCGAACGCGGCCGGGTGACAAACACGGCAACTTTCGGCACTGTCGTGGTGTCTGAACACCCTGCAGTCTCCCCCTTGGCAAGGCGCCTTCGAGCACGTCCATGAAATTCAAAGCCCCCGCATTCCTGATGGCCCTGGCGCTGGTCGCGCCGTTGGCGCTGGCGGCCAAGGCCGACTCGCCGGCGCTGCCGGCGGCCGCGACCGCCGACCAGGTCACCACCTCCAAGCTGGTCTACGGCCTGCTGTCCGACAGCCGCTACGCCTACCGGCCGCGCGCGCTGGACGAGGCGACCTCCAAGGACGTGTTCAAGCGCTACCTGGAAACCCTCGACGGCGGCAAGCAGTACTTCACCCAGGCCGACGTGACCCGTTTCGCGCCGTTCCAGGCCGGCATCGCCAACGCCATCCGTGGCGGCGAGCTGGAGCCTGCCTTTGAAGTGTTCGCCGTCTACAAGCAGCGCGTCGGCGAGCGCGTCGGTTACGCACGCAAGCTGCTGAAGCAGGAACCGGACTTCACCGCCGACGAGCGCTTCGAATACGACCGCAAGGACGTGCCGTGGGCGGCCAGCAACGCCGAGCTCGATGAGCTGTGGCGCAAGTCGGTGAAGAACGATTGGCTGCGCCTGAAGCTGGCCGGCAAGAAGTCCGACGACATCCGCAAGACCCTGGACAAGCGTTACGCCACGCTGGAAAAGAGCGTCAACGAGCTGAAGGGCGAGGATGTCTTCCAGTTCTTCATGAACGCCTACACCAGCGCCGTCGACCCGCATACCGACTACTTCACCCCGCGCACCGCCGAGAACTTCAACCAGGCGATGTCGCTGTCGCTGGAAGGCATCGGCGCGCAGCTGCAGCGCCAGGACGACATGGTGGTGATCCGCGAGATCATTGCCGGTGGTCCGGCCGCCGTGGACGGCACCCTCAAGCCGGGCGACCGCATCGTCGGCGTCGGCCAGGGCAAGTCCGGGCCGGTGGACGATGTGATCGGCTGGCGCATCGATGACGTGGTGGCCAAGATCCGTGGCGCCAAGGACACCCAGGTCCGCCTGGAGTTCATCTCCGCCGAGGACGGCGTGGACGGCAAGCACCACACCCTGCTGCTGACCCGTCAGAAGGTGCGCTTGGCCGAACAGGCCGCCAAGGGCGAAACCATGACCATCCCGGGCAAGGATGGCCAGCCCGAGCGCAAGGTGGGCGTGATCAAGCTGCCGACCTTCTACCAGGATTTCGAAGGCCGCCGCCGCAACGCTGCCGACTACGCCTCGGCGACCCGCGACGTCACCAAGCTGCTGGCTGGCTTCAAGGCCGACAAGCTGGACGGCGTGGTGCTGGACCTGCGCAACAACGGCGGTGGTTCGCTGGATGAAGCCATCGAACTGACCGGCCTGTTCATCGAACAGGGCCCGGTAGTGCAGGTGCGCGAATCCGGTGGCCGCGTCACCGTCAACAGCGACCGCAACCAGGGTGTTGCCTGGGACGGCCCGCTGGCCGTGCTGATCAACCGTGGCTCGGCCTCGGCGTCGGAGATCTTCGCCGGTGCCATACAGGATTACGGCCGTGGCCTGGTCATCGGTGAAACCAGCTTCGGCAAGGGCACCGTGCAGAACATCGTCGACCTGGACCGCTGGCCGAGTGGCGAGACCCAGCGCTTTGGCCAGGTGAAGCTGACCATCGCCCAGTTCTTCCGCATCAGCGGCAGCAGCACCCAGCACAAGGGCGTGGTGCCGGACCTGGCCTTCCCGGCCAGCGTCGATGCGACCGAATTCGGCGAAAGCACCTACGACAACGCGCTGCCGTGGACCCGCATCGCTGCCGTGCCGCACACCCAGTACGGCAACTTCGCGCCGCTGCTGCCGAAGCTGGAAACGCGCCACGAAGCCCGTATCGCCACCGACAGGGAATTCCAGTGGTGGAACGAGGACGTGCAGCAGTTCCGCACCGAGGCAGCGAAGAAGTATGTCTCGCTCAACGAAGCCACCCGTCTGGCCGAGCGTGAGCGCCAGGACAAGCAGCGCAAGGACCGCCAGGTCATCCGCAAGGAACTGGGCCTGGCCTTGGACCCGCTGGCCGATGACAGCAGCGATGACGGCCTGACCGGCAACGAGCGCGACATCGTCAAGGATGCCGCCCGCGAGAAGGCCGCCGAGAAGCGCCCGGACCCGCTGCTGCGTGAATCGGCCTCGATCCTGTCTGATGCGGTGAACCTGCTGGAAACCGACCGCCCGCTGTCGGCCCAGGTGTTGCCGCAGTCCACCGGCGCCGGCCGCTGGGCCGACTGACCCGCCGCTGACGTGAAGTACCCCACGGGGCCGGCACTGCCGGCCCCGTTTGTTTTTCCGGTAGCGCCGGGCCATGCCCGGCGGGCGTCGATGAACCGGGAGCAACGGGGGCGGGGGCTTCGACCTGGCGCACACGGCCCCGGGTCTACCCTTGGGGCTTCCGTTCTCGCAGGAGTACCCATGCGGGCCTCCCGTCTTTCGCTGTCCCTGCTGGCCGTGGCCAGCACCCTGGTCCTGGCCGGTTGCGGTGGCCGTGCTGCCGACAACAGCCTGCTGCGCGAATCCTTCGATTCGGGCGACACTTTCTCGCGCACTGTCGACGGCCGCCCGGCCGAGGCATGTGAGGCGGCACGCCGCACCCTGCTCAGTCAGGGCTATGCGATCGCGCGTGCCGACGATGGGCAGGTGGAAGGCAACAAGAACTTCCAGGTACGCGAGGACGACCATGAGCAGCTGGTGCTGCGCATTTCCTGCGCGCCCCGTGGCAGCGAGCAGGCGCTGGTGTTCGTCAGCGCCGTGCAGGACCGCTATGCGCTGAAGAAGAGCCCGACCTCGGCCAGCGTCGGCGTGGGTGCGCTGGGCTCGGTGTCGCTGCCGTTCGGCAGCAACGACGATTCGCTGGTGAAAGTTGCCAGCAGCACGATCACTGATTCCGACTTCTACCGCCGCTTCTTCGACCGCCTGCACCAGTATCTGCCGGCGGCCGCAGCGGCGAAGCCGACGCCGACGCCTATGCCCGCCCCGCAACCGGCGGCGGTGCAGGAGCCGGCACCGGCGGCTGTGCCTGCCCCTGCGCCCGCGGCGCCGGCCACCCCCAGACCTGACGAGCCAGTCCCGCAACCCGCGGCCGAACAGGGCTGACGATGAGGGTCAGGGCGCTGGGGTTGGCCCTGCTGCTGGGCTGGCCCGTGCTTGGCAGCGCCTCCACCGGCGCGTGCGCGCAGGGCCTGCTGCAGCGGCTGGGCTGGCGCTTCGAAACTGCCACGATTGAAGCGCCGAGCATCCACGGCGGACCGGTCTGCACGCGCGCGTCGCTGCAGGCCGCGCAGCAGGCCGGCGACCTGCAGGTGCGCTGGCCGGCGTCGATGACGGACGACGCGCGGCAGGACCTGTTGCAGCGTCTGCTCGACGACCCGGCCACGCTCTGCGCCTACACCTTCGAGCTGGGCGCAGCGGCGCAACGCGCGGCGCAGGCGCTGCAGGACAACCCCGGGTTCCGCTTCAGCGGCCTGCAGCTGGGCTGGATCGGTTTCGGCGCACGCGGCGCGCCTGCGCAGGGCTGGCAGAACACCCGCAGCTTCGGACGTGGCTACACGCCGCTGACCGGCAACAGCCGCGCGCTGGATGCGTTCTACACCGGCAGCGTGCGCGCCGAATGTGGCGTGGGCCGCCAGGTCGCACAGCTGGCCACCCAGCGTGAGCTGTACGGCGATGCCGCCTTCGATGCCGAATTCGCGCCCGGTGAGTTGTCGATCGGCACCCTGCTGGGCCTGCACGACACCGACAGCATCCTGCTCGGCACGCGAGCCGGTGAGTTCTTCGCTGATGGCAAGGCGGTGCGCACCGCAGCGATGGGGCGCACCGCCTTTCTCGGCGTGCCCGGTTTCATTGAACACGTGGGCGACGTCGCCACGCTGGACGACCTGAGCAACCAGGCCGAGAATTTCATCGTCGTCGACGTGGGCGCAGACGCGGCGCAGGCGCTGGCCACGCACGGCGGGCTGGCCTGGTACGACCAGCGCAACGCCGAGATCTGGACGCTTGCGCAGGGCATTCCGCGGCTCGGCCGCCGTTACTTCGAACGCCTGTTGTACGAACGCGACCCCAGCCTGCGCGCGCAGCTGCAACCGCGTTTCCAGGCCACGCTGGCGCGGATGGACCAGCTGCTGGACGATCCGTTCTACCAGCAGTTCGTGATCTATGTGCACCCACGCGGTATACGTCCCATCGGTTACCACATCATCCGCCTGCTCGACCGCAACCCACGCACGTCGTTTTCCATCGACCTGGCGTTGCACAATCTGCATACCACGCTCTTTCGGCGTTGGCGCGAGGCGCAGCTGCGCCACTGCGCGGCGACCGGCCGGCCAGGCAGCCTGACCCTAGACTCCAACTGAAGGTGAAACAATGGACATTGCAATGATCGGCCTCGGCCGCATGGGCGCCAACATGGCCCAACGCCTGCATCGCGGCGGCCACCGCGTGGTCGGCTACGACCCGGGCGAAGGTGCCCGCCAGCGCGCCGCCGAGGCCGGCCTGGAGGTCGTCGATTCGCTGGCCGCGGCGGTTGCCGCGCTGCCGGTGCCGCGCGTGGTGTGGCTGATGGTGCCGGCCGGCGAGACCGTCGACCAGACCCTGGGCCAGCTGACCCCGCACCTGGCTGAGGGTGACATCGTCATCGACGGCGGCAACTCCAACTACCAGGACTCGATCCGCCGCGCCAAGGCGCTGGCCGAGGATGACCTGGGCTACGTCGACTGCGGCACCAGCGGTGGCGTCTGGGGTCTGCAGGAAGGCTACAGCCTGATGGTCGGTGGCGAAGCATCGGTGGTCGAACAGGTCGCGCCGCTGCTGCGCACCCTGGCACCGGCAGAAGACCGCGGCTGGGGCCGTGTCGGCCCGTCCGGCGCCGGCCACTTCACCAAGATGGTCCACAACGGCATCGAGTACGGAATGATGCAGGCCTATGCCGAAGGCTTCGCGCTGATGGAGCGCAAGCAGGAGATGGAACTGGACCTGGCCCAGGTGGCCGAAGTCTGGCGCCACGGCAGCGTGGTGCGTTCGTGGCTGCTGGACCTGAGCACCGAAGCACTCAAGCGCAATCCGTCGCTGGATGGCATCGCCCCGTACGTCGAGGATTCCGGCGAAGGCCGCTGGACCGTCGCCGAAGCGATTGCCCTGGACGTGCCCGCACCGGTGATCACCCTGTCGCTGCTGGAACGCCTGCGCTCGCGCGAATCCAATTCGTTCACCGACCGCCTGCTCTCGGCGATGCGCAACGAATTCGGCGGCCACGCGATCAAGAAGTCGTAAGCCCCGCAACGGGAGGCCGCGGAAACACATTCCGATCGATACCACGTCATCCACGCATGGCGTGGCTCTACCGTGTCGACCAAGGTCGACACCTACCAGATCCGATCCCGTGCCGACCAACGGTCGGCACCCACCAACAGCACCCACCAAAAGCACCCACCATCAGCAGCAGGTTCCAACAGCCTGCAGGAAACTGTCGAAGGCGGGGTGGGTCCGGTTGAGGGGGTGTGAGCGGCATGGATGCCGCGACCAAGCCCCCATGGATGGGTTTACGGG
>NZ_QETL01000115.1:0-11669 GCF_003105135.1 Stenotrophomonas sp. SPM
ACCGGCGCGATCACCGCACTCGGTCGCCGCGTACTGGCGCTGGGCACCCACCCGCGCATGGCGGCGATGCTGCTGGCCGCGCCCGATGCGCGCGCACAAGCGCTGGCCGCCGATCTGGCCGCACTGCTGGAAGCACGCGATCCGCTGCGCCAGGGCGGCGATGCGCTGGCCGCGCGCTGGCGTGCACTGGCGGCATTCCGCAATGGTCGTGCGCCGTCCGATGCCAACCGCAGCGGACTGGCCGCCATCGATGCCGCCGCCAAGCAGTGGCGCCGACGCCTGCGCTGCGACGCCACGCCGCCCAGCAGCATCGAAGCGCATGAACTGGGTGATCTGCTGGCCCACGCCTTCCCCGACCGCATCGGCTTCCAGCACCCCAGCGATCCGCTGCGCTACCTGCTGGCCAACGGCCGCAGCGCGCGCCTGCATGAACTGAGCGACCTGCGCGGCGAGCCGTGGCTGGTGGTCAGCGAGCTGCGCTATGAAGCACGCGATGCCCTGCTGCTGCGCGCCGCGCCCGTGGATGAAAACGCGTTGCGCGCGGCATGGCCGCAGCGCTTCGTCACCGAGGACACCGTGCGCTGGGACAGCGAGCGCCGCGCCCTGGTGGCCCTGCGCGAGACGCGCTTCGACCGTATCGTGCTGGACAGCCGCTCGGCCGGCCGCGTCGATCCGCAGCATGCCGCGCAGGCACTGACCGATGCGGTGGCCGAACTCGGCCTGTCCGCGCTGCCGTGGACCGAGGGGCTGCGCCAGTGGCAGGCGCGGGTGGAATCGCTGCGCCGCTGGATGCCCGAGCTCGGCCTGCCCGACTGCAGCGACGCCGCCCTGCTGACCACGCGCGCGCAGTGGCTGCAGCCGGCCTTCGCCGGCAAGACGCGGCTGGATGCCCTGGACGAGAGCAGCTTCGGTGAAGCGCTGAAGTCGCCGCTCGAATGGTCGCAGCGGCAGCTGGTGGAGCGCCATGCGCCGATCCGCATCACCGTGCCCTCGGGGCTGGAACGACCGATCAGCTATGCGCTGGACAGCGAGAGCGGTGAACCGCTGCCGCCGGTGCTGGCGGTGAAGCTGCAGGAACTGTTCGGCCTGGCCGACACCCCGCGCATCGCCGATGGCCGCGTGCCGCTGACCCTGCACCTGCTGTCGCCGGGCGGCCGCCCGCTGCAGGTGACCCAGGACCTGCGCAACTTTTGGGAAAACACCTATGCCGAGGTCAAGAAGGAGATGAAGGGCCGCTACCCGCGCCATCCGTGGCCGGACGACCCGTGGACGGCGACGGCGACGCACCGGGCCAAGCCGCGGGGAACCTGACGAATTCCGGTAGCGCCTGGCCGTGCCCGGCGGCGCTGCAACAGATCCGCCGGGCATGGCCCGGCGCCACCATGGATTCCTGCCTGTTCCTGAATGGACCGGGTAGAGTCACCTCATCCACTGCCCTGACTGACATACCGTTTACAGGCAGCACGACACACTGGACTTCGACCCGAGGCAAAGGACCCCCCGCATGAGCAAGCTGACCGTTATCACCGACCGCGCCCTGGAGCGCGCCCTGGAACTGGCGCACACCGCGGGTGATGGCCTGAAGAGCGCTGGCGGCAGCCTGCGCCACCTCGGCCCGCAGGCCAGTGACTGGATCAAGACCGGCGCCGCCGTGGGTGCGGTGAAGACCGGCGGCAAGGTCGCCACCAAGTTCGTGCGCCGCAACCCGGCCGTGGCCATCACCGCCGCTGCCGTGGGCGTGGGCCTGCTTGGCTACGCGCTGTACCGCAAGCAGCAGAAGAAGAAGGCCGCCAACGGCCAGGTGGTGGAAGGGCAGGCCAAGCGTATCAACGCGCGTGACCGCCGCAACCACACCGTGGTGGACGAGCACAGCGACATCGGCAGCGATGCCTGAGGTCGGCCTGCGGGTCAGGGCCCTTCCTGCGGAAGGGGGCTGACCCCGATCCAGGGTCGGATCCCTTCCGCAGGGAGGGCTCCGACCCTTTTTGTTTCTGCAGTCCGGCTCAGCCGATCTGCCGCCACTGCCCCGGCTGCAGGTCATCCAGCCGGTATGGCCCCATCGACACGCGCACCAGGCGCAGGGTTGGCAGGTTCACCGCCGCGGTCATCCGCCGCACCTGGCGGTTGCGTCCTTCGCGGATCGTAATGGCCAGCCAGCTGTCCGGCACGGTCTTGCGGAAACGCACCGGCGGATCCCGCAGCCACAGCTCCGGCGCCGGATCGAGGCGCTCGATCTTCGCCGGTAAAGTCGGCCCATCGTTCAGGACCACGCCGTCGCGCAGCTGCTGCAGCTGCTCGTCGCTGGGCGTGCCTTCCACCTGCACCCAATAGGTCTTGTCGGCCTTGTGCTTCGGGTCGGTCAGCTTGTGCGCCAGCGTGCCGTTGTCGGTCAGCAGCAGCAGACCCTCGCTGTCATGGTCGAGCCGGCCAGCGGCATACACGCGTGGCGGCAGGCCGAAGCCGGCCAGCGTCGGCCGCGGCGGCACGCTGCGGTCGGTGAACTGGCAGAGCACGTTGAAGGGCTTGTTGAAGGCGATCAGCATTGCGGAAGCGGCAGGCGGCGGGGTGATGCATTGTCCCACGCCGCGCTGCACGCTCGCCGGGCGGGCCCGGCGCTACCGGCCTACGGCTTCACGAAGCGCAGGGTCATGCGGTCGCTTTCGCCGATGGCCTGGTACCTGGCGTCGTCGGCCTTGTCGTGCTGGTTGGTCGGCGGCAGGGTCCAGACACCGTTCGGGTGGTCCTTGGTGTCACGCGGGTTGGCATTGACCTCGCTGCGCGCGTCCAGCTTGAAACCCGCGGCCTCGGCCATGGCGATCACCTGCTGCTGGCCGACATAGCCGGTGTCGTCGTCATCGGCGACGTCGGCCTTGGCGCGATGCTCGACCACGCCCAGCACGCCGCCCGGCTTCAGCACGTTGAAGAAGCCCTGGAACATGCCCTGCGCCTGGCCGGCCTTGCGCCAGTTGTGCACGTTGCGGAAGGTCAGCACGACATCGGCCGAATTGGCCGGGCCGAACACCGGCTTGGCCGGGTCGTAGCCGACCACGGCGGCCTTGTCGAACTGGGCCGGTGCGCCGGTGAACTTCTTTTCCAGGCCATCGCGGCTGCGCTGCTGGTAATCGCGTCCACGGCCTTCGGGCACGGCGGCCGGATCGACCACGGCGGCGATGTAGTGGCCCTTGTCACGCAGCAGCGGCGCCAGGATTTCCGAGTACCAGCCGTTGCCGGGGGTGATCTCGATGACGGTCTTTTCCGGTGCGACCTTGAAGAAGGCCAGCGACTGCGCCGGATGGCGGTAGTTGTCGCGTTTCACATTGGCGGGGTCGCGGGTCGATGCCTTCACTGCGGCATCCATGGCCGGCGAGACCTGGATCTTCGCCGGTGCCACCGTGGCCGGTGCAGCGAATGCGGGAACAGCAACGAGCAGGGCCGAGGCAAGCAGCAGGCGGCAGCTACGCAGGGACGAGGCAGCGATCATCGGGGCGATTCCAGCGGAAGATGCGGCGAGACTAGCAGCCGCCGCGTGCAAGGTGTTCACAAAACGTTAGCCACGCGCCCGCGACGGAACACTGTTTTGTGTTCGACGCCGCAGCGCGGTCACACGGCGCGTTCTATGCTGCAGGACTACCCCCAAGGAGTCCGTGCCCATGACGGCAACCCGCGAACTGGGCCGTTCCGGCCTGCATGTACGTCCGCTCGCCTTCGGTGGCAACGTGTTTGGCTGGAGCGCCGATGAGAAGGCCAGCTTCGCCCTGCTCGATGCCTTCGTCGATGCCGGCTTCAACCTGGTCGACACCGCTGATGTCTATTCGGCCTGGGTGCCGGGCAACGAAGGCGGCGAATCGGAAACCCTGATCGGCAAGTGGTTCGCGCGCAGCGGCAAGCGCGACAAGGTGGTGCTGGCGACCAAGGTGGCCAAGTGGGCCGAGCGCCCCGGCCTGACCCCGGACAACATCAACGCTGCGGTGGAAGATTCGCTGCGCCGCCTGCAGACGGATGTGATCGACCTGTACCAGGCCCACGAGGATGACGAATCGACGCCGCTGGAAGCCACCCTGGCCGCATTCGGTCGGTTGATCGAAGCGGGCAAGGTGCGCGCCATCGGCGCTTCCAACTACAGCGCCACGCGCCTGGCCGATGCGCTGAAGGTGTCCACCGATTACAAGCTGCCGCGTTATGAAACCCTGCAGCCGGAGTACAACCTGTACGACCGTGCTGGTTACGAGAAGGAACTGGAACCGCTGGTGCAGCGCGAGCAGATCGGCGTGATCGGTTACTACGCACTGGCCAGCGGCTTCCTCAGCGGCAAGTACCGCACCCCGGCCGATGCCAGCAAGAGCCCGGCGCGCGGCGAGAACGTGGTCAAGCGCTACCTGAACCCGCGGGGCCTGCGCATCCTGCAGGCACTGGATGATGTGGCCAGCAAGCACAACGCCAGTGCCGCGCAGATCGCGCTGGCGTGGCAGATCGCACGGCCGTCGATCACCGCGCCGATCGTCAGCGCCACCAGCGTCGAGCAGCTGCACGACCTGCTGGCGGCCGCCAATGTCGGCCTGAGCGTGCAGGACATCGCACAGCTGGACGCGGCCAGCGCCGAGGGTTGATTGGACCATCCACGCCGGGGTCAGATCCCTTTCGCAGAAAGGGCTCTGACCCCAACGGCGCGGACCAGGGTCGGCGTCAAGGCGAGTCAGGGGTCGGAGCCCTTTCCACGAAAGGGATCCGACCCCGCCGCACTCAGCGCGGCACGCTGTCCTCGCCCACCAGCGCGTGGTGCACGCCGATGCCGGCACGCACGCCTTCGGCCATCGCCAGGGTGATGTTGCCGACCGTGGTCGCGTCGCCCGCGGCGTACACGTTCGCCACCGAGGTCTGCTTCATCATGTCGACCTCGACCAGCACGCCCAGCGGGCTTTCCACCAGCGCACAGCCGAGCTGCTGCACCAACGGCGTGGCCATCTGCTGCATGGCCGGCACGAACAGCGCACGCTGGGCGATGCGGCGGCCATCGGCCAGTTCCACTTCCAGCCACGTCGGCTGTTCGCCCTGCACGCCCACCACCGGGGTGGTCTCGATCTGCACGCCGCGCTGCTGCATGGCGGCCTGCTCTTCATCGCTGATCGGCAAGCCCTGGCCGAAGAAAGTGACATTGCCCCAGTCGGCGAACAGCGTCGCCTTGGCCGCCGACATCGGATGGCCACCGAGCAGGCCGATGGCACCGCCGCCGACTTCGTAGCCATGGCAGTACGGGCAGTGCAGCACGGTGCTGCCCCAGCGTTCGGCCAGGCCCGGCAGCTCGGGCAGCTGGTCGGCGATGCCAGTGGCCAGCAGCAGCTTGCGCGCAGCCAGCACCTGGCCATCGGCGGTACGCAGCTCCACGCCCTCGGCCGTGGACTGCGCGTGCACCACCTCGCCCTGCAGCCAGCGCACGGTGGGGTAATCGAGCAGCTGCTGGCGTGCATTCTTCAGCAGCTCGGCGCCGCTGATGCCGTCCTGGCCAGGCACGCCATGCGAGTGGCTGGCGGCACTGTTACGCGGCAGGCCGCTGTCGATGATCGTGACCGGACGGCGCGCGCGGGCCAGTATCAGGCCGGCGGCAATGCCTGCGTAGCTGCCGCCGACGATGAGGACATCAGGATTCATGGGGACCTTCCAGGGAACGGTGATGGGCAAGATGGCGGGCGAAGTCGGCGCCCAGCTGGTCCAGGGTGCTGGCCTGCAGGCGCGCTTCGAGCAGGCGCTGGGCCTCCCGCGCGCCGTCCTGCAGGGCCTGGTTGACCAGCTGCTGGATCGGGCAGCCACCGCCGTTGTCGCGCTGGCCGACCTGCACCAGCGGCGGCGCACCGACCGCCAGGTAGATGTCGTGCAGGCTGATCTGCGCTGCATCGCGTGCCAGCTGGCTGCCGCCGCCGTGGCCGCGCGTGCTGCGCACCAGCCCGGCCTTGTGCATCTGCGCCAGCAGGCGGCGGATCACCACCGGGTGGGTCGGCAGGCAGGTGGCCAGTTGTTCGGAGGTACGCGGGCCTTCCTGGCCGACCAGGTGGGCCATCACGTGCAGGGCGTCGGAGAGCGGTTCAGCGGATCTCATGTAACTACGATAGTTACATTTAAACCACCTGTCGAGGGTCTGCTTTCGTTCCATCTGGACACATTCGTCCTATTAAACATTCCCTTCACCTCTCTAAACGCAACAGTAATGTGACGGGCTTTGCACTTCAGAGCCCTCAAGCGCGGTCGATACCGCATCGCACCCCTTCCAAGAGTTCACCCCATGAACGCCTCTTCCCGTGCGCCGCGGCTGCAGTCGAAGCTGCTGGGTGCTGTTTCCGTTGGCCTGGCCATCGTCCTGCTATGCGCCCTGGCCGGCCTCGCTTCTGCGTGGCTGAAGCTATCCACCGACGTGCCCGCGGAAGTCGCCCACAGCCGCGACGCCGAACGCCTGCAGCGCGAGTTCCGCGGCCAGGTGCAGGAATGGAAGAACGTGCTGCTGCGCGGCCACGATGAGGCGCTGCGCCAGCGCCACCTGCAGGCCTTCGATGACGAAGGGAAGCTGGTGGAGACGCTGGCCGCCGGCCTGGCCAACAGCCCCGATGCCCGCACGCGCGACATGGCACAGGCGTTCAGTGGCCTGCATGCGCAGCTGCAGAAGGACTACCACGCCGCCCTGCAGGCGTTCGCCGATGCTGGCTACGACCCGGCCGCCGGCGACACCCTGGTGCGCGGCAAGGATCGGCCCGTGGCCGCCGCGCTGGATGCACTGGGCACGCAAACCGCCCAGGTGGCCGAGGCCGCAGTGAGCGCACGTTCGCAGCAGGCACGGCGCACGCTGGTGCTGTCCGCCGCGCTGACCATCGCGGCGGCCGTGCTGCTGCTGGCTGGCCTCGGCTGGTGGCTGCGGCGCGCGGTGGTGCAGCCGGTGCTGGCGGTGGAAGCCGCAGCACGCGCGGTGGCCGCCGGCGATCTGGACCATGTGGTGCAGGTACGCAGCCGCGATGAGATCGGCCGCCTGGCGCAGGCCATGCAGGCCGTGCAGGGCACCCTGCGCGACGTGCTCGCCGCGCAGGCGGCGATGGCGCAGGCGCACGACGCCGGCACCATCAGCCACCGCATGCAGGCCAGCGCCTTCCCCGGCGCGTACGGGCGCATGGTGGCCGACACCAATGCGCTGGTCGACGCGCACATCCAAGTGAAGATGCGTGCGGTCAGCATCATCGGCCGCTACGCTGTGGGCGACCTGAGCGAGGATATGGAGGCGCTGCCGGGCGAAAAGGCGATCATTACCGACACGCTGCATACCGCCAAGCAGAACCTGGGCGCCATCAACGGCGAGATTCGCCGCTTGGCCACGGCCGCGGCGGCGGGCGACTTCAGCCAACGCGGCGACAGCGCGAACTTCGAGCATGACTTCCGCGCGATGGTCGATGGGTTGAATCGGCTCATGCACGCTGCCGACCACAATCTGGCCGAGGTCTCGACGATGCTGCGGGCGATCGCCGATGGCCGCTTGGGCGCACGCATGCACGGTGATTTCCAGGGTGTGTTCGCGCGCATCGCCGGCGATGCCAACACCACGGCGGCGCAGCTGGCGACGATCGTTACCGACATCAAGCACACCTCGGACAGCATCCATTCGGCCGCGGCCGAGATTGCGGCCGGCAACAACGACCTGTCACGCCGTACCGAACAGCAGGCCGCGAATCTGGAAGAGACCGCCGCGTCGATGGAGGAACTGACCTCCACCGTGCGCCAGAACGCCGAGCACGCGCGCCAGGCCAACCAGCTGGCGATCGGCGCGCATGGCGTGGCCTCGCAGGGCGGCGAAGTGGTCGGCCAGGTGGTGGCGACCATGGGCGCGATCGAGACGTCGTCGCGGCAGATCGCCGCGATCATCAGCGTCATCGATGGCATCGCCTTCCAGACCAACATCCTCGCGTTGAATGCGGCGGTGGAAGCGGCGCGTGCCGGCGAACAGGGTCGTGGCTTCGCAGTGGTCGCCAGTGAGGTGCGTACGCTGGCGCAGCGTTCGGCGGCCGCGGCCAAGGAGATCAAGACGCTGATCGAAGCGTCGGTGGAGCAGGTCGGCCACGGCGCGCAGCGCGTGCGCCAGGCCGGTGACACGATGGCCGAGATCGTGGCCTCGGTGCAGCGGGTGACCGACATCATGGCCGAGATTTCCGCTGCCTCGCAGGAACAGAGCGCGGGTATCGAGCAGGTCAGCCAGACCGTGATCCAGATGGATGGCACCACCCAGCAGAACGCTGCGCTGGTGGAAGAAGCAAGTGCCGCCGCGCGCAGCCTGGAACAGCAGGCCGACCGCTTGATCGAAGCGGTGGATGTGTTTGATCTGTCGAGTGCGGCGACGACGAAGGATGCCCTCGCGCACGCGGCGTGAGGGACCCGCCGGGCGTGGCCCGGCGCTACCATCGCGAGGGATCTGTAGAGCCGAGCCTACGCTCGGCTCACCTCAGCGCACGTAATCGCCCTGTGCCATCCCCTCGCCCAGGTGGTCGAGGAACGAGCTGATGCGCGCCGACACTGCAGTGTTGCGGTAGTACACCGCGTGGATCGGCTGGTACACATCCAGCGTCTGCGCGGCCAGCACCGGCACCAGGGTGCCAGCGGCGCGGTCGCGGTCGGTGACGAAGTCGGACAGGCAGGTGATGCCCACGCCTTCCACCGCCAGCCGGCGCAGGGTCTCGCCGCTGGAGACGGCGATATCCGGGCGCACCAGCAGCTGCCCGTCGGCATCGCCCGGCAGCGGCCAGCGGTTCAGTGATTCCGGTTCGTTGAAGCTCAACAGCGTGTGCTGGCCCAGCGCGGCCACGCTGGCCGGTTCGCCGTGTGCGACCAGATAGGCCGGGCTGGCCACCAGCTGCAGCCGGCAGCGTCCCAGCGAGCGCGCGTGCAGGGTGGAATCGGCCAGCGGGCCGATGCGGATGGCCAGGTCGGTGCGCCGCTCGAGCAGGTCGATGTAGCGCTCGGAACTGTTCAGTTCCAGCTGCACCTCCGGGTAGCGCGCGCGGTAGCTGGCCACCAGCGGCGCGATCACGTGCAGCACAAAGGGCATGGCCGCATCCACGCGTAGTCGCCCGGCCGGGCGCTCGCGGCGGGCCGCCATTTGTTCCTCGGCCGATTCCACCGCATCGATGATCGCCCGCGCATGGCGCAGGTAGGCCTCGCCCTCGGCGGTCAGGTGCAGGCGGCGGGTGGTGCGGGTCAGCAGGGTGGTGCCCAGCTTCTCTTCCAGCCGGCCCAGCGCGCGGCTGACGCCCGAGGGGGTCTGCCCCAGCTGCTCGGCGGCGGCACTGATCGAGCCGCTGTCGATCACCGCCAGGAAGGCCTGCATTTCGTCGAGGGTGGTCTTCATGGCGCCATTATTGACCAGCAGGCAAGAGTGATTGGCGTGAAGACCGGTTTTTCGGCAAAGGTCCGCCGCGCACACTGCGCGCCTTCCTTCCCTCCGGAGCCTGCCATGACCCGTGGCATTCCCCTCGCGCTGCTGGCGCTGACCCTCGGCGCCTTCGCCATCGGCACCACCGAGTTCGTCATCGTCGGCCTCATTCCGACCATCGCCGCCGACCTGCACGTCAGCCTGCCCTCGGCCGGCCTGCTGGTCTCGTTGTATGCCCTGGGCGTGGCCATCGGCGCGCCGGTGCTGACCGCACTGACCGGCCGGGTGCCGCGCAAGCAGCTGCTGGTCGCGCTGATGCTGATGTTCACCCTCGGCAACGTCATCGCCTGGATGGCACCGGGCTACACCTCGCTGATCGTCGCCCGCATCCTCACCGGCCTGGCCCATGGCGTGTTCTTCTCCATCGGCTCGATCATCGCCACCGCAGTGGTGCCGAAGGAGAAGGCCGCCAGCGCGATCGCCATCATGTTCACCGGCCTGACGGTGGCGCTGGTGACCGGCGTGCCGCTGGGCACCTTCATCGGCCAGCACCTGGGCTGGCGCGCGACCTTCCTGGCGGTGGCCGGGCTGGGCGTGGTGGCCCTGCTGGGCGCGCTGCTGTTCGTACCGCGCAACGTGCCGCAGAGCGCGCCGGCCAGCTTCCGCCAGCAGCTGGGCGTGCTGGCCCAGCCGCGCCTGCTGCTGGTCTATGCGATGACCGCACTGGGCTATGGCGGTACGTTCCTGGCCTTCACCTACCTGGCGCCGATCCTGCAGGACGTCACCGGCTTCTCGGCCAACGCGGTCAGCCTGGTGCTGCTGGTGTACGGCGTGTCGGTGGCGATCGGCAACCTGTGGGGCGGCCGCCTGGCCGACCGCCTTGGCCCGGTGCCGGCACTGAAGCGCATCTTCGCGCTGCTGGCCATCGTGCTGTTCGTGCTGACCTTCACCGCCTACAACACCTGGCTGATGCTGCTGACCGTGCTGGCCCTGGGCGCGGTGGCGTTCGGCAACGTGCCGGGCCTGCAGGTGTATGTGGTCAAGCAGGCGCAGCGTTACGCGCCGCAGGCCACTGATGTGGCCTCGGGCCTGAACATCGCTGCGTTCAACATCGGCATCGCCCTGGGCGCCTCGCTGGGCGGCCTGGTGGTGGAGCACATCGGCCTGTTGCACACGCCGTGGCTGGGCGCGCTGGTGGTGGTGCTGGCCTACGCACTGACCGTCCTCAGCGGCCGCCTGGACCGCCGCGATGGCGTCGACCACCGTGCCGACGGCATCGCCGTCACCGCGCACTGACCGGCAACGCAATGCACCGTTGCCGGCATGCACACGGTCCCTGGCCTACCCTTCCTGTTCACTCCTTTCCCCCCGTTGGAGCTTCCCATGACTGTCCCCGCCTTTGGTCTTGGCACCTTCCGCCTGAAAGACCAGACCGTGATCGATTCCGTCCGCAATGCGCTGGACGTCGGTTACCGCGCCATCGATACCGCGCAGATCTACGGCAACGAAGCCGAGGTCGGCCAGGCCATCGCCGAATCCGGCGTGCCGCGCGACGACATCTACCTGACCACCAAGGTGTGGATCACCGAGTTCAAGCGCGATGCGCTGCTGGCCAGCCTGCGCACCAGCCTGGAAAAGCTGCGCACCGACCACGTCGAGCTGACCCTGATCCACTGGCCCTCGCCGAATGACCAGGTGGACGTGCCGATGGAGGAATACCTGCCGGCGCTGGCCGAGGCCAAGGCACAGGGCCTGACCCGTGAGATCGGCATCTCCAACTTCACCATCGCGCAGACCCGCAAGGCGATCGAGATCCTCGGTGCCGATGCCATCGCCACCAACCAGATCGAGATCCATCCGTACCTGCAGAACCGCCTGCTGGTGAAGTTCCTGCAGGACAACGGCATCCGCATCACCGCCTACATGAGCCTGGCCTACGGCGAAGTGCTGAAGGACCCGGTGATCCAGGCCATCGCCGGCCGCCACCAGGCCACCCCGGCACAGGTCGCACTGGCCTGGGCACTGCAGCAGGGCTTTGCGGTCATCCCGTCGTCGACCAAGCGCGAGAACCTGGCCGGCAACCTGGAAGCGGCGGCGATCCGCCTGACCGACGACGACATGGCGCAGATCGCCAAGCTCGATCGTGGCCAGCGCCTGGCCAACCCGGAAGGCATCGCCCCGGCCTGGGATTGAGGAACGGCCGCCGGGCATGGCCCGGCGCTACCGTGGGAAACCTACGCCGGGCGTGAGCCGGCGCTACCGGATACGCGTGGGT
>NZ_QETL01000116.1:0-11356 GCF_003105135.1 Stenotrophomonas sp. SPM
CCCCACCGGCAGCTGCCGGCGCAGGCGCTCGGCCACCACCGCCGCCAGCGCGCCCGGCAGCACCAGGCCCACCACGTTGAAGGCCAGCGCGTGCGGCACGCCGTGGGCCCCGAGCAGCGCCACCGGGTGCATGGCCTGGGAGTAGCCGCCCAGCGCCGCGCCGAAACCGACGACCGCCAGCACGAAGCACGCGGCGGCCAGCAGCCCCAACCAACGATCAAGCCAGAGCACGGACATCGCGCGGATCCACCTGTAATGAAAGACCGCTGCATTGTCGCGGCAGGCGCGGCAACCGCCAAGCCACGACGCGCCTGCCGGTGCCCAGTGTGAGGACAGGGTTGAGACCGACATGGATCGACACCATAGAATCGGTCTCCAGTTGCCAGGCGATACTTCCCCCATGACCGAGACGACGACCCACGTATTCGACGCCACCACCGCGACCTTCGAGGCCGAGGTGCTGCAGAAGTCCCTGCAGACGCCGGTGCTGGTGGACTTCTGGGCTACCTGGTGCGGCCCTTGCAAGACCCTGGGCCCCATGCTGGAAAAGCTGGCCGCCGAGTACAACGGCGCGTTCGAGCTGGCCAAGGTCGATGTCGACGCCGAACAGCAGATCGCCGCCGCCTTCCAGATCCGTTCGGTGCCGACCGTGTTCCTGGTCAAGGGCGGCCAGCTGGTCGACGGCTTCCCCGGCGCCATCCCCGAAGGCCAGCTGCGTGAATTCCTGGCCCAGCACGGCATCGTGCCGGCCGACATCGGCGACACCGTGGCCGAAGACGAAGCGCCGCTGGACCCGCAGGCGCAGGTGGACGTGCTGCGTGCGCAGATCGCCGCCGAGCCGGACAAGGACGAGCTGAAGCTGGACCTCGCCCTGGCCCTGCTGCAGGTGGGCGGCGTGGACGAGGCCGGCACCCTGATCGACGCCCTGCCCGCCAACCTGGCCACCGATGACCGAGCGGTGCGCGGCCGTGCGCGCCTGGCCTTCGCCACCGCGCTGAAGGATGCGCCCTCTGCCGAGACCTTGGACGCGCGCATCGCCGCCGACGGCAAGGACCTGCAGGCCCGCCATCTGCGCGGCGTGCAGCTGCTGCTCGGCGGCCACGACGAAGCCGCGCTGGAACAGTTCCTGGAGATGCTGCGGATCGACCGTACCTTCTCCGAAGGCCTGCCGCGCAAGGTGCTGATCGATGCTTTCAACGTCATCACCGACGAGGACCTGGTTGGCCGCTACCGCCGGAAGATGGCCTCGCTGCTGTTCTGAACAAAGACGCGTCTCGTTCAGAAATCCTGCACTGACCGCGGGCAATAATGTGATCGGTAGCGTCCTTTTGGCCGCTACGATCCATTCGGGGGGATGAGGTCGGGGCCATGGGGTCTTGCAGCTGCGCCCCCGCACAGCCGGGACAGCACTCCGTGACCGTTGGCCGTTCGTCGCCTTTCCTTGCCCTTCGCTTCGCCGCACTGCTGTGCGCCCTGCTCCTGCTGCCCGGCCTCGCCGCCGCACAGGACTGGAACTACCGGGTCCGCCCCGGCGATACCCTCTGGGACCTGGGCGGGCTGTACCTGAAGGCGGACGTGCCGTGGCAGCAGCTGCAGCAGTACAACCGCATCGACAACCCCTACCGCCTGCCGCCCGGCGGGCTGCTGCGCTTCCCGGTCAGCTGGCTGCGGGTCGAGCCGGCCCCGGCCCGCGTGCTGGCCGTGCGCGGCGCCGCGCAATTGGTGGCCGCCAATGGCAGTGCCCCCCGCGCGCTGAGCGCCGGCGAGCTGCTGCACATCGGCGACACCGTGCAGACCGATGCCGATGCCAGCGTCACCCTCGAATTCGCCGATGCATCGCGCCTGCAGCTGCGCGAGCACTCGCGGCTGCGCCTGGACCAGCTGAGCCGTTACGGCCGCACCGGCATGGTCGACACCCGCATGCGCCTGCAGCGGGGCAGGGCCAGCAACCGCGTCACCCCTGCCCGCGGCCCGGCGTCGCGCTACATCATCGATGCCCCTGCCGCCACAAGCAGCGTGCGCGGCACCGTGTTCCGGGTCAGTGCCGGCGACGGCACGCAGGTCGGTGCCACCGAAGTGCTGGAAGGCCGCGTGCAGGTCGGCAACCCGCATGGCCAGCGTCTGGTGCGCCCGGGCCAGGCCAGCCGCAGCGCCAGCGCCGACACCGCACCCGACGCCGTCTCCGCGCTGCTGCCCCCGCCGCGGCTGCGCAGCGATGCCACCGCGCTGGCACCACTGCCGGCACGCCTGGCATGGGAGCCGGTGGCCGCTGCCGACCACTACCGCGTTGAAGTCGTGCTGGCCGCCACGCCGGAGGTCCTGCTGTTCGCGGCCACCACCCGCGACACCTCGCTGGTCATCGACGACCTTCCGCCGGGTGCCCTGCGCCTGCTGCTGCGCGCCGTCGATGCGCAGGGCGTGGAAGGCCTGGATGCCAGCGCCGATTTCCTGCTCAGCGACCAGCCGCCACCGCCGCTGACCGTGTCGCCCCTGCACGGCCAGACCGTCAACAGTGACCGCCCGCGCTTCCGCTGGACCCAGGCCCCGGGCGCGAGCAGCAGCGTGCTGCAGATCGCCGCCGAGCCTCGTTTCCTGCAGCCGCTGCTGCAGCAGGCCATCACCGGCACCGACCTGCGCCTGGCCACGCCGATGCCGCCCGGCCAGTACTTCTGGCGCGTGGCCTCGCGCGATGGTCAGGGCCACCAGGGCCCATTTGGCCAGGCCCTGCCGCTGCAGCTCACCGACGAACCGGTCGACCCGGCCCTGCAGCCGCCCGAAGCTGGGCATGGCGAGCTGACCCTGCGCTGGCAGGCCGGCAGTGAAGGCCAGCGCTACCGCGTGCAGGTCGACCGCCGCGGTGACTTCAAGGCACCGCTGGTGGATGAAACGCTGGCGCAGCCGCAGGTCAGCTTCAAGCGACCGTGGCGCGGCACCCTGCACGTGCGCGTGCAGTACATCGACGACGACGGCCACGCTGGCCCGTTCTCACCGGCCCAGCAGGTCACGTTGCCGTGCCGGCTGTGCTACGGCGCCGGCGGCGGTGCCCTGCTGCTGTGGCTGCTGCTGTGAGGCGCTCGCCGCTGCCCTGGTCGCGGCGCATCCTGCTGGCCCTGCTGGCCGGCATCGCCACGGCGGTGGTCAGCGACGGGCAGTTCCTGTGGCGGCAGGATGAAGCGGCGTATGACCTGCTGGTGGGCGACTGGGAGTACCGGCCCGACCCCAGCGTGCTGATCGTGGCCATTGATGAAGACAGCCTGCAGCGTATCGGCCGGTGGCCGTGGCCACGCTCGGTGCATGCACGGCTGCTGGACCGGCTGACCGACGCCGGCGCCGAACGGGTGGTGCTGGACCTGATGCTGTCCGAGCCGGACCGCAACGATGCGCGCCAGGATGCGGCGCTGGCCGCGGCCATCCGCCGCAACGGCCGGGTGGTGCTGCCGGTACTGGCGGCGCCGGCGGCAGGCGACCGACTGGCCGAGGAACTACTGCCCATCCCGTTGATCGCGGCGAGCGCGGCGGCGATCGGCCACAGTGATGTCGAAGTCGATGGCGATGGCGTGGCCCGCGGCGTGTATCTGCGCGCCGGCATCGGCCAGGCGCACTGGCCGTCGCTGGGCATGGCCCTGGCCGGCATTCCGGCCAATCGCGTGCATGGCCTGGCCGACCCCGAGCCCGCGCTCGACTCGCCCTATCAATGGCGTCGCACCGACTACGTGCGCGTGCGCTATGCCGGCCCGCCCGAGCGCCTGCCGCAGGTCTCCTACGCCGATGTGCTCGATGGCCAGGTTGACGCGTCGCTGCTGCGCGCCCGGCGCATCGTGGTCGGCATGACCGCCGGCGGCATCGCACCGCGCCTGCTGACCCCGACCACCCGCGAGTACTGGATGAGCGGCAGCGAATACCAGGCCAACATCGCCTCGATGCTGCTGCAGGACAAGCAGATCAACGTGCTGCCACGCGCCGTGCAGGACCTGCTGTCCGGGTTGATGGCTGCACTGTGCGTGATGCTGCTTGGCCTGCGCCTGCCGTGGCTGGCTGCGCTCTGCTCGCTGCCGCTGGCCCCCGTGCTGGCCTGGCTGCTGCTGCGCGTGGGCAACCTGTGGTGGGCACCGGCCAGCGCCCAGCTCGGCGTAATGCTGATCCTGCTGGTGTGGGCGGTCTGGCGCATCTCGGCCTGGCATCGCCAGGCCAACCGCGATGCGCTGACCGGGCTGGGCAACCGCCTGCGTTTCGAACAGGCCCTGCAGGAGGAATGCGACGCCGCGCGGCGCGGTGGCAAGCCGCTGAGCCTGGCCTTGATCGACGTGGACCATTTCAAGCATCACAACGACCGCCACGGCCACCAGGTGGGTGACGACGTACTGCGCGACGTAGCCCGGCTGATCGCCGCACATGCGCGCCGCCCGCGCGACATGGCCGCGCGCTATGGCGGCGACGAGTTCGCACTGGTGCTGCCGGACACGCCGGCCGACGGTGCGCGCCTGGTGGTGGAAGACCTGATCGCCAGCGTGCGCGCCTTGCCGCCTCCGGGCGACGGCAGCGGCGCAGGCATCACCCTCACCATCGGCGTGTACACGCGCGTGCCCGACGGTAGCCTGCACCCCCATCATTTTGTTGAAGGCGCCGATGCCGCGCTGTACCGCGCCAAGGACAACGGCCGCGACGGCTATGCCATGAGTGGCGACCCGTAACGTCGAGCGTGCTCGACTGGCCGTGCCGTGACGCCCGTAGAGTCGAGCTTGCTCGACTGACCAAGCAGTCGAGCAAGCTCGACTCTACGAAAGCGGCCAGCGACACCATGCGTAGGGATAATCGCCCAGTCTCAGCGCCAGGCCTGCGCGTACAGGATTCTCCATCACGTACAGAACCTGCTGACGGACATCACGCTCGTCCCGTATCCAGTGATCGTAGTAGCCACGTTGCCAGACCGCAGCACTCCCCCCCAGTGTCGCGTTGATGGCAATGGCAGACCTCGATTTCAGGGACTGCACACAACGCCCCAGCCCACCTTCGCGCAACTGCATTACCCAGTGGAAATGATCTGGCATGACCACCCAAGCGAAGGACCGGGTCAATCCACGCCTGTCGCTGTCCTTGAAATGTTCCATCAAGGCGCCCGCACATTCCGGGACAGCAAACAAGGGACGGCGACCGGCCACTACGCTGGTAATCACGTAGAAGTGTCCAACCGCTGAAGTACGGCAGCGCAGGAGTGCGGGACTGGGCATGACCCAGAGTGGCGGTTGGGGCGGCGGCCGGCGCTAGGGATACACGGGTTCTGCCGTCGGTAGAGTCGAGTTTGCTCGACTGGTTTTCGCTGACACCGCGCCGAAAGCAGTCGAGCAAGCTCGACTCTACGAACGGCAAGGGCCAGGAGCAGTCGAGCAAGCTCGACTCTACGACGGACAGACTGGGGTTCAACATACGCATGCGAATGGTTAGACTCGGATCCTCGCCCCCGCGCCCCGCCCGCACATGAAAGCCAGCACGTTCCGCCTCGGTATCAATCTGTGGCCGCCGTTCCTGTTCACCGGCATCCATGTCACACGCATCACCCCGGACTACCGGCAGATCGAGGTGGAGCTGCGGATGCGCCCCTGGAACCGTAACTACGTCGGCACCCATTTCGGCGGCAGCCTGTTCGCGATGACCGATCCGTTCTGGATGCTCGGCCTGATGCATACCCTGGGCCGCGACTACTACGTGTGGGACCGCGCCGGCGCCATCGACTTCGTCAAGCCCGGGCGCGGCACCGTGCGCACCGCGTTCCATATCGACGAGGCGGTGCTGGATGAGCTGCGCGGCGAGGCCGCCAACGGAGAAAAGGTCCTGCGCTGGTTCAGCAACGACGTGGTCGATGCCTCCGGCGAAGTCGTCGCCCGCGTGCGCAAGCAGGTCTACGTGCGCCTGAAGCCGCAGGCACGCGGCAGCGCCGCCTGACTTACAACGGCACCGACAACATCGCATCATCCTTGTCGCCTGCATCACGCGCGCGGCGCGGCACCTGCAGCCGCGTGCCATCGGCCGACAGCACCGGCACGCGCGTGGATGAGCGCCATTGCGCCGGCAGGCGCTGCAGGGCCTGCTGCGGCCCCTCCGGCTGCTGTCGAAGCCAGCGCTGTGCACCCAGCAGGCGCAGCACGGCCGCCACGTCCTGGCTGCGTGCGACGTAATCCTGGTAGGCCGGGCCGGAGATGTCACTCAGCGTGCAGCCCACGATGTTGGCCAGGCAGCGCATATCCCAATCCGAGCCCGCAACCACCTCGACCGGCCGGTCGGCCTGCAGCGCAGCATCCGAGCCTGGACCACAGGCCCAGCCGAAGTTGGCGGCGAAGCGGCCCAGGGTGTGCTCGCGATCCATCACCAGCACGGTGCCGGTCTGCTGCAGCGATGCATCGATGGCGGCCCGGGTCATCGCGAACTCGCCCTGCATCGGCCGGCACAGGCTCTGCTCGGCGGCTTCCATCGGCTGCAACGCGCTTTCGCAGGCCGCCGGCAACATCTGGTCCGGCGGCAGTTCCGCCAGCATCTCCGCCAGCAGGTGCACGTTGGCGCGCACCATCGCGGCGCCGATCATGCTGTCGATGAGGGTATTGCCACCGCGCATCAGGCGCCGGCCCAGCTGCACCGAACGACAGCTGCCGGCCAGCGCCGCAGGAACATCGCCCTGCACGAAGGCCAGCGCATGCACGCCGCTGCCATCCATCAGCATCTGGTAGCGCGGCATCGGGAACAGTCCGGTGGCGCCGTCGGCCTGGAACGGGCTGTCGAAGCGCTCTGCATCGGCCAGCGCGTCCAGACGTTCATGCAGGCCCTCATGCCCGGCATGGGCGGCACGGAACTGCGCGGTATCGGCGCGCACCTTGGCCAGGCAGCTCTCGCCGGTGGACCGGCAATAGCCCTGGGTGTCGCCCTTCACTGCCGGCTGCGTGGCCGCCAGCGCGGAATCGATGACATCAGGCGTGGAGCGCGCCTGCCAGCGCCTGGCATCCTCGGCCAGCGCAGCCTCGCGCTGGGCAGGCCCCAGGCCGTCGAAGGGCAGCGTCCACAGCAGCGCGAACCCGTTCCTGCCCGGCACCTGCCGGACGTCTTCCAGCAGGCGTACCTGCTCTCGCTGGGCGGCCGCCAGCGGCCAGAATCGCGACATCGCCCACAGCAGCACCGCCAGCACCAGCAGCCCCAGCAGCCCCAGCAGGGCCCAGCCCACTCCGCGCAGAACCCTCAACACAACATCCCTTCCCTGTCCGGCTCCCGCCCCTGGGTTCCAGCGTAATCCAGCGCCGCCGGCCGCTACAATGCGCACATGTCGCTCGAAGCCCCCGCCCTGGTCCCCCGTCCTTCCCTGCAACGCCTGTTCCTGACCGGCCTGCTGACCCTGCTGCCGATCTGGCTGACCTGGGTCGTGGTGAAGTTTGTCTTCGTGTTGCTGTCGGGTATTTCCAGCCCGCTGGTGGTGCCGCTGTCCGAGCAGATCGCGACCAGCTTCCCGCACTACCTGGGCTGGGTCCATGCCGAGTGGATCCAGGACACCATCGCCCTGCTGGCCACTCTGCTGGTCATCCTGGCGGTCGGCGTGGCCAGTCGACGCGTGGTCGGCCAGCGCCTGCTGCGCTGGGTCGGCGCGATCATCAAGCGCATCCCGCTGGCCAGCATCATCTACGACAGCGCCAAGAAGCTGCTGGACATGCTGCAGACCGAACCGGGCAGCACCCAGCGCGTGGTCCTCATCGATTTCCCGCACCGTGACATGAAGTCGGTCGGCCTGGTCACCCGGGTCATCAAGGAACAGGGCACCGACCGCGAACTGGCGGCGGTGTACGTGCCGACCACGCCCAACCCGACCTCGGGCTACCTGGAAATCGTGCCGGTGGAACTGCTCACCCCGACCGACTGGACCGTGGACCAGGCGATGAGCTTCATCATTTCAGGCGGTGCGGTGGCCCCGGCCAGCGTGCCGTTCACCCGCGCCGGCGAACGCCCCGAGTGAGCACCACGCCCAGCGACGCGCCCTATGCGCGCCCCCTGCAGGACCGTGCGGTCCTGCTGTTCATCATCCTGGCCACGTTCTTCTGCGGCAACGCAGTGCTGGCCGAGCTGATCGGGGTCAAGATCTTCGCGCTGGAAGACACGCTGGGCATCGATGCGCTGAACTGGAACCTGTTCGGCCAGACCGGCTCGTTGAGCTTCACCGCCGGCACGCTGCTGTGGCCGGTGGTGTTCATCATGACCGACACCATCAACGAGTTCTTCGGCAAGCGCGGCGTGCGCTTCATCTCGTGGCTGGCGGTGGTGTTGATCGCCTACGGTTTCCTGTTCGCGTTCGCGGCGATCTCGCTGGCCCCGGCCAGCTGGTGGGTCACCTCGATGGATGCGCACGGCGTGCCGGACTACCAGGCGGCGTTCGCTGCGGTGTTCGGCCAGGGCATGTGGACCATCGCCGGTTCGCTGGTGGCCTTCCTGGTCGGCCAGCTGATCGACGTGGCGGTGTTCCATCGCATCCGCCAGGCCACCGGCGAGCGCCATGTCTGGCTGCGCGCCACGGGCTCGACCGCCGTCTCCCAGCTGGTGGACAGCTTCGTGGTTATCTGGATCGCCTTCGTGCTGGGCCCGCAGAAGTGGCCGACCTCGCTGTTCCTGGCCGTCAGCAGCGTCAACTACATCTACAAGATGGGCTTTGCGATCGCCCTGATTCCGTTGCTGTACCTGATGCGACGCGCGATCACCCGCTATCTGGGCGACCAACGCGCCGCGCAGCTGCGCGCTGCCGCTGCGGCTGACTGAAGCCCCAGCGACGGCAAGCTGACTGCGCCTTCACGCTGGCCGTACGCGCGCGGATCGTGCAAGCTCCACGGTCTGTGTTCCACGGAAGCTCCTGATGCCGTATCCCACCCGCGCCCTGGCCGCCGCCATCGCCGCGTTGTTCCTGTTCAGTGCCGTGCCGTCGGCAGAGGCAGCGAAGAAGAAGGCCAGCCGCCCCGCCGCCGCGCAGACCCGGCAGGCCGCCAAGCCGAAGGCCAAGCCCGCACGCGCCACCCCGGCCCGCGGCAGCAGCACGCGCCGCGCCGCAGCGCGCCCGGTCGCACCGGCCCGCGCCGTGCCCAAGCAGGTGCAGCTGGAGCGCCTGTACGACGAATACTGGGAAGCCTCGATGCGGTTGAACCCGCTGCAGGCCACGTTCCAGGGCGATGCCCGCTACAACGACCAGCTGCCCAACATACTCTCCGCCGCATGGCGCCAGCAGTCGCACGATTTCACCACCGAATGGCTGGGCAAGGTCGAGAAGGTCGGCAGTGACGGCCTGCAGGGCCAGGACCTGCTCAGCTACGAGATCTTCGTGCGCGATGCGCGCGCCTCGCTGGCCGCCGAGCGCTACCCGAGCTGGATGATGCCGATCAGCCAGTACTACAACATCGGCAGCATCATGGCGATCCTCGGCGCCGGTGCCGGCGCGCAGCCGTTCAACACGGTCAAGGATTACGACACCTGGTCGCGCCGCTCGCTGGGCATCCCCGACCTGTTCAACCAGGCCATCGACAACATGCGCCAGGGCATGAAGGCCGGCGTGGTGCAGCCGCGCGACCTGATGGAAAAGGTGCTGCCGCAGCTGGACGCGGTGATCACCCCGACCGCCGAGGAAAGCATCTTCTGGTCGCCGATCAGGACCATGCCGGGCGATATCCCCGCCGAGGAAAAAGCGCGCATCAGCGCCGAATACAAGCGCATGATCGAGCTGCGCATCCTGCCGTCCTACCGCGCACTGCGCGGCTTCATCGCCACCGAATACCTGCCGGCCACCCGCAGCAGCAGCGGCCTGGGCGCCCTGCCCGATGGCCAGGGCTGGTACGCCAACCTGATCGTGCAGACCACCGCCAGCGACCAGACCGCCGCCCAGCTGCATGCCCTGGGCGAGCAGCGCGTGCAGGAACTGGGCGCGCAGATCGCCACAGTGATGAAGAACAACAAACTGCGCGGTTCTCAGGCCAAGCTGCTGAAGAGCATGCGCAGCGACCGCCAGTTCCAGTACGGCGATGCCAACGCACTGATCAACCGCTACCGCCAGCTGCAGCAGCAGGTGGATGCGCGCCTGCCGCAGATCCTGGACACCCTGCCGAAGGATCGCCTGGAAGTGCGTGCGGTCGAGCCGGAGCGCGCGATGACCGCTGCCGCAGCGGCCTACCAGCCGGGCCAGCCGGGGCAACCCGGCGTGCTCTACATCAACACCCGCGACCTGCCCAGCCGCAAGCGCTGGAGCGTGCCGGTGCAGTACCTGCATGAAGCCATCCCCGGCCACCACGTGCAGCTGGGCCTGCAGCAGGAACTGGCCAAGCTGCCGCGCTTCCGCCGCCTCGGTGGCGACCTCGCCTTCGTCGAAGGCTGGGGCCTGTATGCCGAAACGCTGGGCGACGACCTGGGCGTCTACAGCGATCCCTACGACCGCATCGGTTATCTGTATTCGCGCCTGCTGCGCGCGGCCCGCGTCGTTGCCGATACCGGCGTGCATGCGCAGGGCTGGAGCAAGCAGCAGGCGGTGAACTACCTGCAGAAGACCGTGGACATGAGCGAGGACGACGCCAGCGCGGAAGTGGAACGGATCATGGCCCAGCCGGGCCAGGCACTGTCGAACGTGGCGGGCCTGAGCCGCATCCTCGCCCTGCGTGACAAAGCCAAGGCCCGCCAGGGCGCGGCCTTCGACCTGCGCCGCTTCCATGCCGAAGTGCTGAAGGATGGCTCGATGCCGCTGGACGTGCTGGAGCGCAAAGTGGACCGCTGGCTCGAACAGCCCGCCGCAGCGGCACCGGCCACGCCATGACCGGCGCAGCGACCGGCGGCCTGCTGGGCATCCACCATGCCGCCGTGATCTGCAGCGATTACGCACGTTCGAAGGATTTCTACGTGCGCATCCTCGGCCTGCGCGTGCTGGCCGAGAACCACCGTGCCGCGCGCGACTCGTGGAAGCTCGACCTGGCCCTGCCCGACGGTGGCCAGCTGGAGCTGTTCTCCTTCCCCGCCCCACCGCCACGCCCGAGCCGCCCAGAGGCCCAGGGCCTGCGCCACCTGGCCTTCCGGGTGGCCGCGCTGGAACCGATCATCCAGCGCCTGGCCGACCACGGCGTCGCCTGCGAACCGATGCGCGTGGACGAATACACCGGCGCCCGCTTCACCTTCTTCGCCGACCCCGACGACCTGCCGCTGGAGCTGTACGAAGCCGGTTGATCCGGCCCCGTGCCGACCAACGGTCGGCACCCACCATGAGCAGCGTGAACCTGTCAGAGGTGGGGCGGTGTGGGCTTGCAGGACCGCAGGCGCCATGGATGGCGCCTACGAGCCCCCATGGACGGGTTTACGGCGTGTCCTG
>NZ_QETL01000117.1:0-11330 GCF_003105135.1 Stenotrophomonas sp. SPM
ATGCTCGGCTGCCTTTGTGCACGGAGCCGAGCATGGGCTCGGCTCTACAGGTGTCGTGAGCACGGCGGTTGGTTACCGCGAAAACTCGCGCAGCATCACCGCGATCGACGCCACGTTGGCCAGCACGCACAACCAGAACACCCACTGGAATTCCGCCTTGCGGTGCTTGTGGCGGAACAGCGCCTGGCCCAGCAGCGCGCCCGGCCAGCCACCGGCGAAGGCCAGCAGCTGCAGCGTGCGTTCGGGAATGCGCCATTGCTTGCGCCGTGCCGCCCGCTTGTCATGCCCGTACAGGCCGAACGACAGCGCACTGGCCAGCAGGCACCAGCCACCCAGCCACAGCGGCAGCACGCCGCTGACCGTCAGCGCGAGGAGCGCGCCGGACGCGGCCAGGGCCAGGTTGCGCCGCCAGGCCACTTAGAGCCCGTCGAGGAAGCCGCGCACGGCCGGGCCGAAGCGATCGAAATCGACGAGGAACGCGTCGTGGCCCTGCGGTGAGTCCAGGCCGATGAACTGCGCGTCGGCACCGCCGGCACGCAGGCCGTCGGCGACCTGTTGCTGCTGCTGTACCGGGAACAGGATGTCGGTGTTGGCGCCGATGGCCAGCGCCTTTTCAACACGGATCTTCGCCAGACCGGCCAGCACGTCACCGTCGGCATACTCGGCCAGGTCGAACCAGTCCATCGAACGGCTCAGGTACAGGTAGCAGTTTGGATCGAAGAAGCGCACGAAGCGCCGTGCATGGCCTTCGAGGTAGCTTTCCACCTGGAACTCCAGGCCGAACGGGTCATCGTCGGTCTGGTCCGAATCCAGTCGCACGCGTCCGAAGCGGCCATCCCACTCCAGCGCGGAACGGTAGGTGATCACGCCGAGCTTGCGTGCCATGCGCATGCCCGATTCCGGGTAGTCGGTTTCGGTGTAGCGCCCGCCATCCCACTTGGGGTCGAGGCGGATGGCTTCGCGCTGCAGCGAGCGGATGGCGATGGAGAACGGCAATGCCTGCGCGCTGCCGGAAATGTTGACATGGCTGCGGGCGATTCCCGGCTGCAGCATCAGCACCGCCAGCGCGGTCATGCCGCCCATCGAATTGCCGACCACGCAGGCCAGCTGTTCGATGCCCAGGGCATGCACGACCTCGATGGCCGCGCGTGCGCCGTCTTCCACCGACAGTTCCGGGAAGTCGAGGCGATAGAGCTCGCCGGTGGCCGGATTCAGCGAGGCAGGGCCAGTGGAGCCCTTGCAGCTGCCCAGCGAATTGACGCAGACCACGAACCAGCGGTCGGTATCGATCGGCTTGCCGGCGCCGACCATCGCTTCCCACCAGCCCGGGGCCGGGTTGTCGGCATTGGCGGCGGCATGTGCATCCGGCGACAGGCCGGTGACGATCAGGATCGCATTGCGGCCATCGGCGGCCAGCGTGCCCCAGGTCTCGTAGGCCACGCGCGCACCGTGCAGGGCGCCACCGCGCTTGAACGGGAACGGCGAGGGCAGGGCGTGGAAGCGGGTGCCGGGCGGGATGAATTCGGTCATGCGGGCATTCTAGCGGGGCCGCCTGTGTAGCAGGCGACACGCTGGTTTCCATTGGGGCCGGTATCCGCGCATGGCGTGGATCTAATGTAGAGCCGAGCCCATGCTCGGCTGCCCGGCGAGCGCAGCGGCGCGCGATCTACGGGAACCGCAGCTCCACCACGCCGTCATGCGGCAATGTCACCCGCACCACCTCGCTCTGTAGGTCGCCTTCGCTGCGATTGGCGCTGCCGCTGCGCGAAATGCGTGCCAGCACTTCCACTTCGGCATGCGCGGACAGCGGTGCGGTCGGCATCGGGCTGTCGCCGTCACCGAGGCCGACCGTGGCCGGGAAACCGTCCAGTGGCAGCCTGCGTGCGGCCACCGGCATCGGTGGACCACCGACGGCGCGTGCGAGCACGAACACCTGGGTGCTCGCCGGCCAATCAGCCTGCTTCAACGAGGCGGGCAGCAGCACGCGGACCTGCAGCAGGGCGGGCGCCTCCGCTGCCGGTGCGTCCACTGCCTGGCCGGCGGCCTCGCGGGCGATGGCGACCTGCGCCTGCAGTGCCTGCGCGGCACCGGGCTCCAGGCGCGGCAGCAGGCTGCTCCAGACATCGGCCGCCTCGGCATTGCGGCCGCGTTGGCGCAGGGCGATGCCGAGCAGCCAGCTGGCGCGCTCGGCATCGGGTGCCAAGCGACGGGCCTGCTGCAGCCAGTCCATCGCGGTGTCATCGAACTGTTTGCCCGCATCGGCCTGCGCGCGGGCCTGCGCGGCTTCCACCAGCACGCCGGCATCATCCGGGGCGAGGGCAACGGCGCGGGCGAAGGCGTCGGCGGCGAGGGTGGCATCGCCGAGCTCGGCCTGCGAGCGTCCCAGCAGCGCCCAGCCATCGACGCGTTGCGGGTCGCGCTGCAGTGCCTGCTGCAGTGCCTTCACCCCATCACGCAGGGTCGCCACCGACGGTGCCGGCTGCACCTGTGCGGCGCGCGGGTCGCCCACCAGCAGGTACAGGCAGGCGCCGACCACGCCCAGTGCCAGCACACCCGGCACGAAGCCGCGGCGGCCCTGCCGGCGCAGTGGCCACAGCACCAGCGCGGCCATCAGCGCGGCGACCAGGCCGGCCAGCACAGGCAGAAGGTTGCTCACCAGCCATCTCCTTCGTCGGCGTTGCCGGCCGGTACCGGCGCCACGTTGCGGCCACGGCGGCGGACGATCCCCAGCACCACCACGCCACCGGCGCCGAGCAGCAGCAGCGGGCCACCCCACAGCAGCCAGGTACCGGGCTGCAGCGGCGGCTGGTAGAGCACGAACTCACCGTAGCGGGCCACCAGGAACTGCTTGATCTGCGCATCGTCGAGGCCCTGCTGCATCAACTGCAGCACCTCGCGGCGCAGGTCCTGGGCAATCTGTGCGTTGGAATCGGCCAGCGACTGGTTCTGGCACTGCACGCAGCGCAGCTGCGCGGCCAGGTCGTGGAATCGGGCCTCTTCAGCCGCGTCGCGGAAGGCGAGCGGACGCGGGTCGTGCAGCGGCTGCTGGGCAGGCGCGGGCATCGCCGCCGCCATCAGCAGCGCAAGCAGCAGCCAGTGCAGCGGCTTACGGATTACCGTGCAGGCCGGCATCGGCATTGCCCTGGGCCTTCTCGATCTTCTGCAGCGCCGGGATCAGCTTCTCGTCGACCACCTGCTGGGTCATCGCACCGCTGTACTTCCAGCGCACGATGCCGCTGCCGTCGACCAGGAAGGTCTCCGGCGCAGCAGTCACGCCCCAGTCGATGGCGGTGCGGCCTTCGACATCGCTCAGCACCACCATGAACGGGTTGCCCAGCGTTTCCAGCCAGTGCAGCGCGTCGGTTGGCTCATCCTTCCAGTTGTAGCCGATCACGCGCACGCGCTTGCTCTCGGCGAAGCGGGTCAGCACCGGATGTTCCTCGCGGCAAGCCGCGCACCAGCTGCCCCACACGTTCAACAGGTAAGGCGCACCGCGCAGTTCTTCGCTGCGCACGGTCATGCTCGGGTCGTGCAGCACCGGCAGGGCGAAGGCCGGTGCCGGCTTGTCGATCAGCGCCGAGGGCAGCACGTCGCGCTGCGGGTCGCCCGATTTCATCACCCCGTAGATCATCAGCCCGAGCAGGCCGAAGAAGAACAGCACGCCGATCACGATGGCTACCGGCGGCAGCGGGCGGGACGGGCGCGGGGCGGGGGACTCGGACATGGAAACTCCTACGGACGACGGAAACGACGATCAGCGGCGGTGATGAATCCGCCCAGGGCCATCAGCAGCGCGCCCAGCCAGATCCAGCGCACGAAGGGCTTGATGTGCACCCGAACCGCCCATGCATTGTTGCCCAGCGGCTCGCCCAATGCCACGTAGACATCACCGCTCAGGCGTGCATCGATGCCGGCTTCGGTCATCACCTGGCCGCCGCTGGCGTACTGGCGCTTTTCCGGATGCAGCAGGGCCAGCTCGCGGCCGTCGCGGAACACGCGCAGGTGGCCGCGGTCGGCAGTAAAGTTGGGGCCTTCGCGATGGTCCACGCCTTCAAAGCGCACTTCATGGCGGCCGACCACCACCTGTTGGCCCGGTGCCAGCGCGACCTCGCGCTGCACGTTCAAGGCTTCCACCAGCAGCGCGCCGGCCAGGAACACGGCGACGCCGGCATGGGCGACGATCATGCCGAGCATTTCGCCGGTAAAGCGGCCATTGCCGCGCAGGCGCTGCCAGACGAAGCGCGCCGTGCCGAGGCCAACCCAGGCGGCCGCCGCCACGCCGAGGCCGGCCTTCCACCCGTTCTGCGGCGCCTGCCACCAGGCCAGACCGCCCAGCAGCACGGCCAGGCCCAGCCACGGCGCCAGCAGGGCGAACGCGCGCGACGGCTGGTCACGCTGCCACTTCACCAGCGGGCCAAACGGCAGCAGCAGCACCATCGGCGCCATCAGCAGCAGGAACAGGCTGCCGAAATAGGGCGGGCCGACCGAGATCTTGCCCAGCGACAGCGCGTCGGCCAGCAGCGGGTACAGCGTGCCCAGCAGCACCATCGCGCAGGCGGTGGCCAGCAGCAGGTTGTTGGCCAGCAGCAGGGTCTCGCGCGAGGTCGCGGTGAAGCCGCGGCGCGGGTCATCCGCATCCACGCTGAGTCCGCTGGCACGCAGCACGTACAGCAGCAGGCTGCCACCGACCAGCAGCGACAGGAACACCAGGATGAACAGGCCGCGCGAGGGATCGGCGGCAAACGAATGCACGCTGGTCAGCACACCCGAGCGCACCAGGAAGGTGCCCAGCAGCGACAGCGCGAAGGCGGCGATAGCCAGCAGCAGGGTCCAGCTGCCGAAGGTGCCGCGCTTTTCAGTAACGGCCTGCGAATGGATCAGCGCCGCGCCGACCAGCCACGGCATGAAGCTGGCATTTTCCACCGGGTCCCAGAACCACCAGCCGCCCCAGCCCAGCTCGTAATAGGCCCACCAGCTGCCCAGCGCGATGCCCAGGGTCAGGAAGCCCCAGGCCACGTTGGTCCACGGCCGCGTCCAGCGCAGCCAGCGTGCATCCACGCGGCCTTCCAGCAGGGCGGCCACGGCGAAGGCGAACGGCACCGCAAAGCCCACGTAGCCCAGATACAGCATCGGCGGATGGATGATCAGGCCCGGGTCCTGCAGCAGCGGATTGAGATCGCGGCCTTCCAGCGGCGCCGGATTCAGGCGCAGGAACGGGTTGGAGGTGAAGATCAGGAAGGCGAGGAAGCCGACGCTGACCACGCCCATCACCGCCAGCACGCGGGCCTGCACCGGCGCGGGCAGGTGCCGCGAGAACAGCGCCACCGCACCGGTCCACAGCGCCAACACCAGCGCCCACATCAGCAGCGAGCCTTCGTGCGCGCCCCAGACCGCCGAGTAGCGGTAGATCATCGGCAGCAGTGAATTGGAATTCTCGGCCACGTAGCGCACCGAGAAATCCTGCTGCACGAAGGCAGCGGTCAGCACCGCGAACGCGCCGGCCACCAGCAGCAGCTGGGCCAGCGCGGCCGGTCGGGCCACCGCCATCCACGCGTCGTTGCCACGCTGCGCGCCGACCAGCGGCAGGCCGGCCTGCAGCAGCGAGGCCAGCAACGCACACAGCAGCAGGATCTGGCCCAGCTCTGGCAGCACTCCAGGCAACACTCAGCGCACCTCGGTGGCCGGTACCGGCACGTCGTGCTTGCGATGGGCATCACCCATCTTGTCGGCCACTTCCTTCGGCACGTACTTCTCATCGTGCTTGGCCAGCACTTCATCGGCGACGAACACGCCGTCCTGCAGGCGCCCGCTGGCCACCACGGCGGTGCCTTCGGCAAACATGTCCGGCAGGATGCGCGAGGTCAGCACGGCCAGCTGCGCATCGCCATCGGTGACCTCGAAACGGGCATCGAGCGAGCCGACCGGGCGGTTGAACGAGCCCTTGACCACCATCCCGCCGAGGCGGAAGCGGGTCTGCGCATCGACATCGCCGCGCAGTACTTCCGATGGCGTATAGAGGTAGGCGATGTTGCGTTCCAGCGCCATCGCTACCAGTGCGGTGGCCAGGCCGGAGGCGAGCAGGGCCAGCAGCACCCAGGCCATGCGGCGGCGCTGCACCGGCGTCATCGTTCCAGCTCCGCCGTCAGCGCCGGCGCGGACTGCTGCGCGCTCTGTCGTGCCTGCTGCCGCTGCTGGCGCGACCGCGCTTGGCGGCGCGCGGCGCGCAGGCGCAGCCACGAACCGATGGCATCGGCCAGCAGTACCAGCACGAACACCGCATAGGCGCCGATCACGAAGGGCAGGTGGGTCATCGCGGGGTCTCCTCCACGCGCGCGCCGACCCAGGCCTTGCCGGCCTCGCGGTCGAGGTTGTCGGCGCGTGCCTTCGCCAGTACCGAGCCGGCGAACCAGAACTTGGTGCCGATCACCATCCACCACAGCGGCGCGATCATCGCGCTGCTGATCGCCGAGTCACCGAACACGCTGATCGACTGGCGCTGGTGCAGTCCGCCCCACCAGTCCACCGAATAGCGGATGACCGGCAGCAGGCTGACGCCGACGATGGCCAGCAGGCCGGCCGCGCGCGCGGCGCTGCGGCGGTCTTCGATGGCGTGGTACAGGCCGATGACCCCCAGGTACAGGAACAGCAGGACCAGTTCGCTGGTCATGCGCGGGTCCCAGTCCCACCAGGTGCCCCAGGTACCCTTGCCCCAGATGCTGCCGGTGAGCAGGGTGATGAGGGTGAAGCCGGCGCCCATCGGCGCGCAGGCCATGGCCAGGATCTCGCAGATCTTGATGCGCCAGATCAGCGCGATGGCGGCGTACAGGGCCATCAGCGCGAACACGAACAGGCTCATCCAGGCGCTGGGCACGTGGATGTAGAGGATGCGGAAGCTGTCCAGCTGGCGCGCTTCCGGCGGCACCACCAGCAGCGCCTGCCACAGGCCGACCAGCAGCACCGGCAGCGCGGCGATGTAGAACACACGCGACCAGCGGGCAGCGAAACGATCGAAGGTGGGCGGCGAACCGAGTTGATGGAACCAGCGGACGATCGGATTCATGCGTGACGGCTATCCAGCAGGGGTGGATTGGCTCTCTGCCCGTTCAACTCAGGGAAATACGGATGGCCGCAGCCGTCGCCAGCGGTGCCAGCAGCAGTGCGACCACCAGTCCTGCGCCCAGCATCAGCAGCGCACCGACCGGATCCTGCCCGCGGCTGGCCGCCGCCAGGCTGCCCGCACCGAACACCAGCACCGGTACGTACAGCGGCAACGACAGCAACGCCACGAGAATACCAGAGCGCCGGATGCCGACGGTCAGCGCGGCGATCACGCCGCCGATCAGGCTCAGCACCGGTGTTCCCAGCAGCAACGATGCCAGCAACATCGGCAGTTGGTCATGTGGCAGATGCAGCATTTCCGCCAGCAGCGGGCTGACCACGATCAGCGGCAGCGCGGTGGTGGCCCAGTGCAGCAGTACGCGCACCAGCACCAGCCAGGCCAGCGGCACCGGGGCCAGCAGCCATTGTTCCAGCGATCCATCCTCGGCATCGGAACGGAACAGCGAATCCAGCGCCAGCTGCCCGGCCAGCAGTACCGCCAGCCACAGCACAGCACCGGCGGTGGCCGCCAGCGGCTGCGGATCGCGGCCCTGCGCCAGTGCAAACAGCACCACCACCAGCAGGGCGAACAGTACCGGCTGCAGCGCATCGCCACGGCGGCGCCAGAGCAGGCGCAGATCGCGCGAGAACAGGGCGCGGGCGGTCTGCCACAGGCCGGGTTCGGTACCCGGGGCGATCATGCGGCACCTCCGGGCACGGTTGCGGCCGGTTGCCCGGGCACGCGCAGTTCCAGCAGGCGCGTGCGCACCGGCGGTGCAGCATAGGCGCCGTGGGTGGTGACCAGGGCGGCACCGCCGCCGCGCAGATGCGCTGAAATCATCCGGTTGACCAGGTTGATGCCATCCAGATCGAGGTTGGCGTAGGGTTCGTCAAGCAGCCATAGCGGTGCCGGCGACAGCCAGATGCGGGCCAGCGCCAGGCGCCTTTTCTGCCCGGCCGACAGATGTCGCACCAGGGTGTCCTCATAGCCGGCCAGGCCGACGATGGCCAGCGCGCTGCCGGGCATCTGCTTGGCCCGACGGCCGTGCAGGCCGCAGAGGAAGTGCAGGTTCTCCAGCGTGTCCAGGTCCGGCTTCAGCGCGGGCAGGTGGCTGAGGTAGGCGACATAACGGGCGCGCTCGGTGTTGCTGGCCTGCTTGCCGTCGATGCGCACCTGGCCCGCGCCAGGGCGGGCCAATCCCGCCAGCACGCGCAGCAGGGTGGTCTTGCCGGCACCGTTGCCGCCCTGCACCAGCAGGGCCTCGCCGGCGTCCACGTGGAAGTCCAGCGGGCCGAACACGGGTTCGTCATTGCGGGAGAAGCTCAGGCCGCTGGCGGCCAGCAATGCTGGGGTGTTCAAGGGGCAGGGGTCTTCGTGCCGGAGTGCGGCGGCAATTGTAGCGATGAAACCTGCCCCGGTAGTGCCGGGCCATGCCCGGCGGCCGCAGGGAATATGCAAAGAGCCGCCGGGTATGACCCGGCGCTACCGGCCGGGTCCACGGGCAGGGCGTGGATTTCGTACACTTTCAGTCCTTGTCTCCCCATTCCCCCAGGCCGATGCAACCCACCACCAAGCTGCCCAAGGTCGGTACCACGATCTTCACCGTGATGTCCCAGCTCGCCGCCGAACACGGCGCGGTCAACCTGGGCCAGGGTTTCCCGGATTTCTCCGCGCCGCAGCGCCTGATCGACGAAACCACCAAGGCGATGGCCGCCGGCCTCAACCAGTACCCGCCGATGACCGGCGTGGCCCCGTTGCGCCAGGCCATCGCGCAGAAGTCGCTGGACCTGTACGGCGCCACCATCGATCCGGACATCGAGATCACCGTCACCAGCGGTGCCACCGAGGCGATCTTCAACGCCATCCACGCCGTGGTGCGTGCCGGCGAGGAAGTAATCGTGCTGGACCCGGCCTACGACTGCTATGAACCGGCCATCGAGCTGGCCGGCGCCGTCGCCGTGCACGTGCCGCTGGACCCGCAGACCTTTGCCGTGGACTGGGACCGCGTGCGTGCGGCGATCACCCCGCGCACCCGCATGCTGATGGTCAACACCCCGCACAACCCGTCGGGTGCGATGCTGGACGAGGCCGACATGCAGGCGTTGGCCGACCTGCTGCGTGGCACGCAGATCTACCTGATTTCCGATGAGGTGTACGAACACATCATCTACGACGGCCGCCGCCACGAATCGGCGCTGCGCTACCCGGAACTGCGCGAGCGCACCTTCGTCATCTCCAGCTTCGGCAAGACCTACCACTGCACCGGCTGGAAGATCGGCTACGCGGTGGCGCCGCCACTGCTGACCGCTGAGTTCCGCAAGGTGCACCAGTACAACACCTTCACCAGCTTCGGTCCGGCGCAGTATGGCTTCGCCGCGATGATCCGCGACGAGCCCGAGCACCACCTGGAGCTGGGCGCGTTCTACCAGGCCAAGCGCGATCGCTTCCGCGAGCAGCTGGCCGGCACCCGCCTGAAGCCGCTGCCGGTGCCGGGCGGCTACTTCCAGCTGGTCGACTACTCGGCCATCAGCGACCTGCCCGACCACGAATTCGTGAGGTGGCTGACCATCGAGAAGGGCGTCACCGCCATCCCGCTGTCGCCGTTCTACGAGACCGCGCCGGTCGGCCAGCGCCTGGTGCGTCTGTGCTTTGCCAAGAACGAAGCGACTCTGGACGCGGCGATCGAACGCCTGCGCCTGCTCTGAGGACGTGACGACCATGCAGGACCTGCGCATTTCCCTCGTCCAGGGCGACACCCGCTGGCACGACCCGGCGGGCAACCGTGAGTACTACGGCGCGCTGCTGGCGCCGCTGGCGGGCAGCACCGACCTGGTGATCCTGCCGGAGACCTTCACCAGCGGCTTCTCCAACGAGGCCATCGCCCAGGCCGAAGGCATGGACGGCCCGACCGTGGCCTGGGCGCGCGAACAGGCCAAGGCGCTGGACGCGGCGGTGATCGGCAGCGTGCAGCTGCGTGATAGCGAAGGCGTCTACAACCGCCTGCTGTTCGCCACGCCGGACGGCGCGCTGCAGTACTACGACAAGCGCCACCTGTTCCGTTACGGCGGCGAGCACGAGCGCTACGCCGCTGGTCGCGACCGCCTGAGCGTGGAATGGAAGGGCTGGCGGATCAATCCGCAGGTCTGCTACGACCTGCGTTTCCCGGTCTTCTGCCGCAACCGCTACAACGTGGAGCGGGCAGGGCAGATGGATTTCGACCTGCAGATCTTCGTGGCCAACTGGCCGTCGGCGCGTGCCTACGCGTGGAAGACCCTGCTGCGCGCGCGGGCGATCGAGAACCTGTGCTTCGTGGCGGCGGTCAACCGCATCGGCGTGGACGGCAACCAGCTGCACTACGCCGGCGACAGCGCGGTGATCGACTTCCTCGGCCAGCCGCAGGTGGAGATCCGCGAACGCGAGCAGGTGGTCACCACCACCATCTCGGCCGAGGCCCTGGCCGCGCACCGCGCGCGCTTCCCGGCGATGCTCGATGCCGATGCGTTCCACCTGGACGAACGGGCCTGAGACCGGCCCCGGTGTGGCGGCTGAACGCTTGCCACACCGCCTCGCGCGCCTGCATCCACGGTGCACGCGCGCGCTGCTAGATTCGCGGCCAGTCCGACCTGAAGTGGAAGTCCTGCCGATGAACAAGCCCCTTGTCCTGCTGCTGGCGCTGGCCGCAGCCTCCTTGGCCCCGGCGGCACACGCCGGTGGCAACCTCGACTGCCAGCTGCGCTACACCCTGTCCGGCTGGTCGCTGATCTACAAGACCGCCTCGGGCAACGGCACCCTCCAGTGCAGCAACGGCGCGACCATGCCGGTGCGCATCCAGCTCAAGGGCGGCGGCCTGACCGTGGGCAAGTCGAAGATCACCAACGGCCGCGGCAGCTTCACCGGCGCGGTGGGCATCAACGAGCTGCTGGGCACCTATGCCTCGGTGGGCGCGCACGCGGGCGCGGTGAAATCCAGCAACGCGCAGGTGATGACCAAGGGCGACGTCTCGCTGGCCCTGTCCGGCACCGGCAAGGGCTGGGACCTGGGCGTGGACGGCACTGCCTTTACCATCAGCCGCCGCTGAGCTCGGTCCATCCACGCATGGCGTGGATCTACTAGGGAATCGTTCCACCCGTCAAAGAAAAACCCCGGCCGGAGCCGGGGTTTTTCATTTCAGACGTATCAGCGATCAGCCGCCGCGCGGGCCGCTGCGACGCGGGCCGCCCGGACCGCGGTT
>NZ_QETL01000118.1:0-11272 GCF_003105135.1 Stenotrophomonas sp. SPM
GGACCTTGCGGTCCGCCCTCCTGTGTTGCGTGTTGCGACGCTTCGATGGATCAGAAGCGCTGGGTGTACTTCATGTACAGGAAGCGACCCACGTCGAAGCCACCGTAATAGGCGAAGTTCGAGTTCGGCTGGGTGAACATGATCGGACCCTTGTGGTCGAACACATTGTTGGCGCCCAGGGCGATGGTGGCATCCCACGGAGCCTTCCAGTTGACCTGCAGGTCGTGGAAGGTGTTGGAGCCGGTCTTGCGCAGCGGTGCACCTTCGCCGTTCTGCAGACGGTCCGGCAGATCGCACGGACGGTTTGCAACGCAGGCTTCGTTCATGCCCGAATAGTAACGAGCGGTGTAAGCCACACCGAAGTCACCCAGCGACCAGGTTACGCCCACGTTCGAACGCACGCGGAACAGGCCCGCTTCGCCAACACGGCCGATGGTGATGGAATTGCCGTCGGCGTTCTGGCCCTGCTCGTCGTACTTGGCCAGGTAGCTGGTCTGCCAGTCAATGGCGAACTGACCGATAGCCATTTCCGGCAGGCGGTACTTGATGCCCAGGTCGTAGCCCTGCGTTTCCATCTGGCCGAGGTTGGCCAGACCGTAGGTCATCGAGTTGATGTGGCCGTCAGCAGCGCGGGTGTGCGAACCGCAGCGCGAGGCATCGCCCAGCACATAGCAGTCACGCAGGATACGGTCGACGCTGTCAGCGATGATCATGTCGCTGATTTCGTACTTGTACCAATCCAGCGAGATGTCCAGGCCCTGCACCCAGCGCGGGCTCCACACCAGGCCCACCGTCGTGCTCTTCGAGGTTTCCGGGGTCAGGTTCGGGTTGGCGCCGGAGATGAACTGGTCCGGGGTCGCGCAGGGGGTCGAGGTGCACGGGGTCAGGCCCTGGCCCAACTGCGTGAAGCCAACCGGAACACCGCCGGCCGAGCAGGCAGCGTTGCCGTTGACGGAGCCCGGCGCGGTGATGCCGCACGGATCAGTGTAGGACTCGAAGCTGCTGCTCAGACCGCCATACAGATTGTCGATGGTCGGGGCACGGAAGCCCTCGGCCCAGGTACCGCGGACCAGCAGCTCATCCATCGGACGCCAGGTGAACCCGAACTTGGAATTCAGCGTGTCACCGAAGTTGCTGTAGTCCGAGTAACGGGTGGCGGCATTCAGCGTCAGTTCCTTGGCGAACGGCACGTCGCTCAGGACCGGCACGTTCAGTTCCAGGTAGACCTCATCGAGCGAGTACTCGCCCTGGGTGGTCTGCGCGCCCAGGCCGGTCGACTGCCCCGACTGTGCGAAGGCGTCCGGCGAGAAGCGGCCTTCTTCCTTGCGGTGCTCGACGCCGACCGCGAAGCCGAGGTCACCGGCCGGCAGGGTCACGATGGAACCGGCCAGGTTGGCGGTGAAGCTGGTGGTCTTGGTCAGGCCGGTGTCGGTGAAGTACGGGAACAGGAAGTCCTGCGTGGCCTGATCAGCCAGCGAGCCTGCACCTGCAACGCCGAACGGAAGCAGCGGGTTCCACGGGCGGCAGTTGCTGGTGGCGATCGCGTCGGCCATGCTGGTGCCGCATCGTGCTACGCCGTCTGCACCAATGAAGGATGGGCCCAGCGCCTGCTCGGAAGCGATCAGGCTCATGTCGCCGTGACCACGCTTGGTGGTTTCGTTACGGTTCCAAAGCGCGCCGACGTCCCAGTCGAAGGTCTTGCCGGCGAAGTCGAAGAAGCCGCTGATGGTCGGAGCAAAACGCAGGGTCTTGACCTGGCTGTCCGTGGTACGCGGAACTTCCCACAGGCGACGACGGAAGGTCAGGTCTTCGCCGGTCGGGTTGAACGCGCTGTCAGCCGACAGCGGAGTGCCGAAAGACGCAGACTGGTACGGGTAGCCGGCAATCTGCTGAGTGGTATTGCGCTCGTTGTACAGGACATCTGCATTGAACGCGATCGAGTCGGTGAAGTCGTAATTGCCGTTGACATACAGCGACTTACGCTCGATACCGGTCTGCACCATCATCTGCTGGTTGGCATTGACGGCGTCGGCACTGGTCTCCAGGCGGTAATCGGCGCGGTTGGCCGGGTTGCCACCGTCGCGCAGCGTGTACCAACGCTGGGCGCTCGGACCGACGTAGCCGGGGTCGCCCTGCTCCAGATCCGGGGTTACGCAGGGATCGCAGAATGCACCCTTCTGGTTGATCGGGCTGTTGCCGGAGCCGGGGTAGTTCGGGCCCGCGTTGCCATCACGGCTGAACCAGCGATTGCGCGCCCAGACCGGATCCTGCTTCGAGTACTCGGCCGAAAGCGTGACGCCACCACGCTCACCGACGCTGCCCAGGGTGAAGGCGTAGGTGGTGGTGTCACCGTCGCCCTGGCCGTACTGGCCGACGTAGACGCTGGCTTCGGCGCCGTCGACGCGCTTGCGGGTGATGACGTTGACGACTGCGGCGATCGCGTCCGAGCCGTAGATGGCCGAAGCGCCGTCCTTCAGAATCTCGATGCGCTCCACAGCGGCCATCGGAATCTGGCTCAGGTCCTGGTAGCCGGCAGTGGTCGCGCCCAGGCGCTTGCCGTTCATCAGCACCAGGGTGCGCTGGGCACCCAGGTTGCGGATGTCAACATAGTAGCCGCCGACGTTCTCGCCCGATGCCAGCGACTCCGAACGGGAGATGGCCGGCGAGCCTGCCGAGGTGAGGTTCTGCAGCACATCGGCCACGGAGGTGTAGCCCTGCTTTTCCAGGTTTTCACGGCTCAGCGTCACGATCGGCTGCTGGGTCTCAACGGCGGCGCCGCGGATGCGCGAACCGGTGACCGAAATGCGATCGAGGTCGGTGGTGCCAGAAGCCGCTTCCTGTGCGGAAGCAAACGCCGGCGTCAGCGCCAGCGCAATGCCGGCCGGCAGGAGGCCGAGCCGCACTGCGGGATTACGGAAGTTCATCAATCTCTCCAAGGTACGTGTTAGCAGCGTGTTAAAACACCCCAGCACGTTACGATTGCGTTGCAGCGCTGTATTTGCGCGACACACCCGGAGACTTTGCCGATTGTGGCGGAAGCTTCGCGCCGTTTTCACGAAAACGCGATGCGGAGGTGCCATAGCGCGCACGGAAGGCGCGGGCAAAGCTGCAGCAGTTGTCGAAGCCACTGGCCGCCGCCACTTCGCCGACCATCATGTCGGTGTCGCGCAGCAGATCCGCCGCACGTTCCAGCCGCAGGCGCGCCGACAGCGACTGCGGGCTTTCCTCGTACAGGCTCTGGAAGGTCTTGGAGAGATACCAGCTGGAGAAGTTGGTCAGCTCGGCCAGTTCGCCGATGCGCACCACGCGGTGGCTGTTGCCTTCCAGGTACAGGCGGGCGCGCTGCATGCGGCCGAACACCTGGCGCTTGCGGCTGCGCGAGCGGCCCGGGCAGCGCTGCACGTTGTCGGCCAGGCTGCGCTGCAGACCGGCCAGGTGCAGCAGCAGCGGACGCAGCGACGGCGCCGGCAGGCCATTGGCCAGTGCCTCACGCCACAGGCGCAGGCCGACGCGGGCGTCGCTGCGGCTCATCCGGCCACGGCCGGCGTACAGACCGCAGTCGGCCATCTCGGCCAGCACCCGCAGCGCCTCGGGGTTCAGGCTCAGGCCCACGCACAGGCCATTGCGGCCGGCCTGCACCAGCGGGCGCGACTCCTTCTCGAACGCGATCCACTCGCCCTGACGCAGCCGGAACCGGCCTTCCTTCGCTTCCACCCAGGAGGTGCCGCGCACCTGCATCCACACAGTGAAGTTGACGCCGGCGGTCTGCAGGCTGCCCAGGCGGGCAACGCCCAGGCAGGTCGGGGCTACATCGTCGACGGCCTTGTCGAGGGACACGGTTTGGCCGCGATCGGCCAGGGAGAGTTGACGCATGAGGGCACCACGGATTTGCCAAGTACAGGCCTCCGTTTTGCCCAATCAGGTGCTTCCGCGTCAGGAAAGTCTGACGAGATCGCCACGAATTCGCGACGAGAGTGGCACGAAGAAATTACGAAGGCCCATTGTCTTTGAAGATCAACAACTTGCTGAAGGCAGGAAATAACGACGGCGCCGCCTTGGGCAGGTGCATGACGCCGATGTCGGCCCCGTCGGTCACGGCCAAGGCCAGGTACAGGTCACTCCCATCGGCGCTGGCGCTCAGGCCGTTGCCGGCACTGAGCCGCTGCGCGTCGAGGCAGCGCTCCGGATCCTCCTGATTGCCGCGCAGGCGCACCAGGGTGGTGGCGCAGGCATTGCTGGTGCCGAGGTAGTCCACAGCGCCCTGCCCGGCCACGGTCCAGGTCCGGTAGCGCCAGCGGCTGGGCCGGTCCTGGCTGATCTGCTGGACGCTGGCCAGGTCCAGGGCCGGATTGATCGACCACAGCCCGCTGGCCGCCAACCGGGTGAACACCACCCGCCCACCGCTGCGGTCGAAACGCGCCTGGGAGACGCCTTCCACGCTGGCCAGGCGTCGCCACGGCTGGCTGCTGCGGTCGAACAGGCTCAGGCGGGTGTGCTGGTCCGCGTCGCGCTCGAGCACCAACAGCTGGTCCGGGCCCGCCCCGTACAGCACCTGCAGGGGTTGCTCGACCGGCACCGGCAGCAGCTGCAGCCGCTCGTCACGGGGCGCGATCTCATAGACCACGGCCTTGCCGTGGTCATCGCGGCCCACCACCAGCACCTGGCGGCTGTCCTCGGACCAGTCCGGGGCCTGCCGGGCTTCCGGGCGCAGGCCCTCGATCGGCCGCAACGAATCGGGCCGCTGCAGATCGGCCCACCACAGCGCGAAGCTGCCGGAGCGGTCGGAGCTGAAGACCAGCTGGTGGCCATCGGGAGCCAGCATCGGCTGGGCGTCACGACCGCTGGAGGCAAACAGGCGCTCGCTGCCACCAGTCGCTGACATCCTGAACACGCCAAACTGGGCGCGCCGGTGCACGAAGGCCAGCATGTCACCGCGGCGCGAGACCGCCGGCCACTGCGCATCATCCAGGCCGGCGTCACGCAGGGTGCGCCGTGCCACGTCCAGGTAGTACAGACGGGCTTCGCTGTCGACGCGGCGACCGAACACGATGGTGCGGCCATCGCCGAGCCAGGCCCAGCCACGCAACTCGGCCGATTCATTGGTCAGCTGTTCGGGCGTGCCGCCCGTGGCCGGCATGCGCCATAGATCGCCCAGCTGAGGATTGCGCACGAACACCAGCCAGCGGCCATCGGGCGAATAGCGCGGCGCGTAGTCGAAATCGTCCTCGTCCACCGCGTAGTCGATCGCCCGCCACTGCCCGGTGGGCAGATCCAGCACGCGGATGCCGCGATGCGCGTAACGGCCGACCATGCTGCCGAACACCAGGCCACGGCCGTCCGGCGTCCAGTCAAAGCTCAGCAGTTCGGTGCCATCGCAGCGCGTGGCCTGGCGCAGCGCGCCGCCGGTGGCACTGGCCACCAGCACCTGACAGCTGCCGTTGGCACCAAAACGCGCAAAGGCGATTTCGCGGCCATCCGGTGACCAGGTCGGGAAACGATCGTTGGCGCCTTCCGGCGGCGACAGCAGCTGGCGTGCCGGCGCGTTGCCCGAAGTCTGCACCTTGATCGCGTTGCCGCCCTTGCCGTCCTCGTTCGCGCCTTCATAGGCAACCTGCGAACCGTCCGGCGACAACGTGGGATAGGTCTCGAAACCAGCCGTGGCGGTGATCAGGCGATACGGACGTTCGGGACTGCCGATCACGCGGGTGCCATCTTCCACTGCGGCATCCACCGGCGAACTCACCGGCGACGGACGCCGCACCAGCAACACCGTCAGCACCAGCAACGCGAGCAGCATCGCCACGCCCAGCGCCAGCAGCAGGCGACGACGCCAGTAACGCCAGCGACGGCGCGCCGCCGCGTTCGCTGCCGGCTGCAGCACCGCCACGGGTTCATCAGCGGCGGGGGCTTCGGGAGATGCTGCATCCTCCGCACTTTCACGCGCGGCATCTGACAGCACCTGCACCGGCACCAGCAATCGATAGCCGGTCTTGGCGATGGTCTCGATGTAGGTCTGGCCGTTGTCCTGGTCGCTGCTGAACGCCTTGCGCAGCTGCGTCACGGCCTGGGTCAGCACATCATTGGTCGGCAGCGTATCCGGCCACACTTCCGCGAACAGTTCTTCGCGGGTGACCACGCGGCCCGGCTGCCGCAGCAGCACGCGCAGCACGCCCAGCGCTTTCGGGGTGAGCCGGCGCGGTCGACGCGCACCCACGACATCAACCTCGCGCGAGGACAACGTCACGGTGCAATCGCCGATCCGTATGCGGTCGGCTTCAGGCGGCTGGGTTTCGCTGGTCATGTGTTGCTAAAAGTCTGAAACGGGCCACGGAGGCAACTGCCAATCGACACGATTCCGTCCGAGGCACAGCGAGAAGCCAGATTCCGCAAAAAGCATCGGCGCATACCGCAAAAAAAACTAAGCCGACGAATATTAGCCTATGCAGGTTACCTCGCCTATGCGTGGTCGACATCAGGCTCTCTCTCGCCGACGCATTCACATAAGCTGCAACATCATTCGCGCCCCTTTGGGCGCGAAATTTTTATCTGGGGTTCATTTTCAGAGCCGCCGGATCATGGTCAATCCGACCAGTCGCGAAACCACCAGAGCGACGTACATGACACCGGAAAACTGCTCCAGCATGACCAAAGCGCGTGCCTGTGGATGCAGCGGAACGACGTCGCTGAGCCCCACCCCGGACAGCAAGCTGAAGCTCAGATAAAGCAGTTCCATCCAAGTGCGCTGCGGACTCTCTCCACTGCCCTGGAAACTGCCCGGATACCACTGCTGGCAGACCGCAAATGCGAACGCGAATCCCCACGCAAGCAACGTGAACGTAGCACCAACGGCAAACAGTTCATCGCGGGTGACCTTATGGTCCTGCAGCATGTAGGCGATCAACGCGCCTGCCGTATAGAAATACAGCAGGCTTTCCAGAAGCTGCGCTGCGGTTCCGAGCGCGGGTCGGTCCAGCAGTGCCGCGGCAATGGAAAACACCACCGACGGGATCGCCAGCACCAGCGCCAGCCACGTGCCCAGCGGGCTGCGCTGCACCACCCACAGCGCAAGCCCCAGCACCGCCATACCGAACACACCCAACGCGGCGCGCCCGCCTGCGGTGTCATCCAGTGCCGGATACAACATCACCGCGATCAGCTGCGCGCCCAGCAACCAGGCCGACGGATGACGGCGGGCGATGGCCAGCCAACGGGTGGTGATGGCAACGGGCATGGCGTCCTTCCCCTGTGTGGTGGCGCGAGGATAGCCGGTGCAGCGTGGATGCGTGGTGGTAGCGCCGGGCCATGCCCGGCGGTTTCCACAGGCCGCTCCGCTCGCCGGGCATGGCCCGGCGCTACCGCTGCCACCCCGCTTCGGCATGGTCACGCACATCCTGGGTGATCTTCATCGAGCAGAAGTTCGGACCGCACATGGAACAGAAGTGCGCCTGCTTGTGCGCATCCTTCGGCAGCGTCTCGTCATGGAACGCCTTCGCTTTTTCCGGATCCAGGCCGAGGTGGAACTGGTCTTCCCAGCGGAACTCGAAACGCGCCTTGCTCAGCGCGTTGTCGCGCACCTGCGCACCCGGATGGCCCTTGGCCAAGTCTGCCGCATGCGCGGCGATGCGGTAGGCCATGATGCCGTCGCGCACATCCTGCCGGTTGGGCAGGCCCAGGTGTTCCTTCGGCGTGACATAGCAGAGCATGGCCGTACCGAACCAGCCGATCATCGCCGCGCCGATGGCACTGGTGATGTGGTCGTACCCCGGTGCGATGTCGGTGGTCAGCGGCCCCAGCGTGTAGAACGGCGCTTCGCCGCATTCGTGCAGCTGCTTGTCCATGTTTTCCTTGATCAGCTGCATCGGCACGTGGCCGGGTCCTTCGATCATGGTCTGCACGTCGTGCCTCCAGGCGATCTTCGTCAGTTCGCCCAGCGTTTCCAGCTCACCGAACTGCGCCGCGTCGTTGGCATCGGCGATGCAGCCCGGGCGCAGGCCATCCCCCAGCGAGAAGGTCACGTCGTAGGCCTTCATGATTTCGCAGATGTCTTCGAAATGCGTGTAGAGGAAGTTCTCCTTGCGGTGTGCCAGGCACCACTTGGCCATGATCGAGCCGCCGCGGCTGACGATGCCGGTGACGCGCTTGGCGGTGAGCGGAACGTAGCGCAGCAGCACACCGGCATGGATGGTGAAGTAGTCCACGCCCTGCTCGGCCTGTTCGATCAGCGTGTCGCGGAAGATTTCCCAGGTCAGCGCTTCGGCGCGGCCGTCGACCTTCTCCAGCGCCTGGTAGATCGGCACGGTGCCGATCGCCACCGGCGAGTTGCGGATGATCCACTCGCGCGTTTCGTGGATGTGCTTGCCGGTGGACAGGTCCATCACCGTGTCGCCGCCCCAGCGGATGGCCCACACCAGTTTCTCCACTTCCTCGGCGATGCCCGAGGACACCGCGCTGTTGCCGATGTTGGCGTTGATCTTGGTGAGGAAATTGCGGCCGATGATCATCGGCTCGCTTTCCGGGTGGTTGATGTTGTTGGGCAGCACCGCGCGCCCGCGGGCGATTTCATCGCGGACGAATTCGGCGGTGATGATGTTCTGGATAGAGGCGCCGAACGACTGCCCCGGATGCTGCTGCAGCAGCGCCGCATCGCGGATCGCTTCGAACCGCTGGTTCTCGCGGATGGCGACGAATTCCATTTCCGGCGTGATGATGCCGCGCCGCGCGTAATGCATCTGGGTGACGTTGGCACCGGCACGCGCACGCCGTGGCAGGCTGCGTGCGCGGAAACGCACGAGGTCGAGCTTCGCATCGTGCTCGCGGTCTCGACCGAATGCCGAGCTCAGGCCATCGAGCTGTTCGGTGTCGCCCCGCTCCTCTACCCAGCCGCGGCGCAGCGCCGGCAGGCCTGCGGAGAGATCGATCCGCACATCCGGGTCGGTATAGGGGCCGGAGGTGTCGTACACCGTGACCGGCGCGTTGTCGCCGCCGCCGAACAGCACGGGCGTGCGGGACAGCACGATTTCGCGCATGGGCACACGCAGGTCAGGTCGCGAGCCCGACACATGGATCTTGCGCGAACCGGCAATCGGCTGGGTCACCGATTCGGAGAGTTGCTGGGCCTGCTGCTGCAGGGCGGAGAGCTGTGCGTTCATCGGGCATCGTCCAGGAAAGGTCAGGGACGAAGCGGCGGCGCACTGCGCACCGCGCCCGGACGGTCCTTGGGCGGACTCCGGGCGCGGCTGCACTGCAAAGCTTCCCTACGCCGGTATGAGCCGGATCAGGTTCCAAGGGACTATCTCAACCGCGACCACCAGGCCGCGGTACCCCCGCTTCTTGCCGCGCATTAGAGCACAGAGCGCCCATCGTTAACGGAGCGATGACATTCCGTTCAGTAACGTGATGCGGTGCCGCATGCGCGGCCATCGCTGCAAGCTCTGGCTCGCTCCCCTCAATCCCTTGATCGGAGAAGCTCCTTCATGGTGTTTCGCGCTTCCATCGCACTGGTGCTCGTACTGGTACTCCTTGCTGGTTTCGCGCCCGGCCCTTTCAATACCGTGGTGCAGTCGGTACTGGCCGACGTCATCCGCAGCGTCGGCTGGCTCTATCTGCTCGTCGTGTTCCTCGCGCTGACCTTCCTGATGTATCTGGCCTTTGGCCGCTTCGGCAATCTGCGCATCGGCGGCGAAGACGCCGAACCCGAGTTCTCCCGGGCCAGCTGGATGTCGATGCTGTTCGCCGCCGGCATGGGCATCGGCCTGGTGTTCTGGGGCGCGGCCGAGCCGATTTCCCACTTCACCAAGCCACCGGAAGGACTGGCGCCGCAGAGCATGGAGGCTGCGCGCGCATCAATGCGCTATGCATTCTTCCACTGGGGCCTGCATCCGTGGGCGATTTATGCATTGATCGGCCTGGCGATGGCCTGGTTCCAGTTCAACCGCAATGGGCGCGGACTGGTCAGTGACATGCTGCAGCCGATCATCGGTCGCCATCATCGCGGCTGGATCGGCACGGTGGTGAACGTCGCCGCCGTGGTCGCCACCGCGATCGGTGTCGCCACCACGCTGGGCTTCGGCACCATCCAGATCGCCGCCGGCATCGAGCGCGTGTTCGGGCTCCAGGCAACCGTTGCCGTGCAGATGACCATCATCGCGGTGGCGTTCGTGCTTTACATGGCCTCCACCGCCAGTGGTGTCGAGCGCGGCGTCAAGTGGCTGTCCAATTTCAACCTTGCACTGGCCGCACTTCTGGCAGCCATCGTGCTCGTACTTGGCCCAACCGGCTTCATCTTTGATACGTTCACTACCACGCTGGGTTCCTACCTCAACCAACTGGTGACCATGAGCCTGCGCATGTCGCCATTCTCCGGCAGTACGTGGGTGGCGGACTGGACCATTTTCTATTGGGCCTGGTGGATATCCTGGGCACCGTTCGTGGGCTCGTTCATCGCACGCATTTCCCGCGGGCGCAGCGTGCGTGAGTTCGTCATCGGTGTCGTGCTGGCCCCAACGGTGCTGGGCTTTTTCTGGTTCTCCATATTCGGCGGCACGGCACTGTGGGCAGAGATCTTCGGCGATGCCAATCTGGTGCAGGCGCTGGGCAATGGCTACGAGACGGTGCTGTTCACCCTGTTCGACAGCATGCCGATGCCGTTGCTGCTTTCCTGCGTGGCACTGGTCCTGCTGATGATCTTCTTCGTGACCTCGGCCGATTCGGCGGTACTGGTGCTGGCCAGCATGTCGACCGACGAAGCGGGCGATCCGCCGCTGAAGCGCAAGCTGGCCTGGGGCGTAGCGGTGGCATTGGTCGCGGCGGCCCTGCTGCTGGCCGGCGGCCTGGATGCACTGCAGGGCATGATCACGATCGCGGCGTTGCCGTTCGCGCTGCTGATGGTGCTGGTGATGGTGTCGCTGTACCGGGTGCTGGACGAGGAGTACACGCGGGAGCGGCGGCAAGCGCAGCGGCAGCGACGCATGATCGATGCGTGGATTGCGCGGGAGATGGCAGCGCAGGAGGAGACGCAGGCGGAGGCGGCGCGGGCGCAGGATCAGGGTTGAGTGTGTTTCTGCAGGGCTTGCAGCCCTGCACCTGCTCAATGCAACGGCAACGGCCGAAGCAAAAGCGGCTCTGGGTTGCTGCTGGTTGTGCGGGGCGGTGTGGGCGGGCAGGACACGCCGTAAACCCGTCCATGGGGGCTCCTAGGCGCCATCCATGGCGCCTGCGGTCCTGCCCTCCCACACCGCCCCACCCCCGACAGTTTCTCGGTGACGGTTGGTTT
>NZ_QETL01000119.1:0-11230 GCF_003105135.1 Stenotrophomonas sp. SPM
CGGGGTGGATTTCCAGGTGCTGCATCCGTCGGCCGATGGCAGCGAACGCGACAACGAGGCCAGCTGCGTGCTGCGGGTGGCCGGTGCCCACGGGGTCGTGCTCCTGCCCGGCGACATCGGCGCCCGGGCCGAACAGCAGCTGCTGCAGGCGCAGGCGGCGGCCGTGCGCGCCGACGTGGTGCTGGTGCCGCACCATGGCAGTGGCGGCAGCTCGACGGCGGCCTGGGTGTCGGCCGTGTCGCCCCGGGTGGCGCTGGTCTCGGCCGGCCACCAGAACCGCTTCGGCCACCCGAAACGTGACGTAGTCCTGCGCTGGCGGGCCGTAGGCGCCGAGGTGCTGGCCACGGCCGACGCCGGCGCGATCCGCGTATGGCTTGGCGCACAAGGGCTGCAGGTGCGTGAACAGCGTATCCACGCGGCCCGGTGGTGGGATGCCGCTGAGCGGGCGCGGTCGGCTGCTATCCTATCGCCGATCAAACAAGCGGCCGTTGGGCCGGAGGGTTGAAACGTGTGGGAACTGGTCAAGGCCGGTGGCTGGCCGATGGTGCCGCTGCTGCTGTTGGGCGTACTGGCTTTGGCGATCGTCCTGGAGCGTTTCTGGTCCCTGCGGCGCAATGAGGTGCTGCCGCCTGGCCTCGGTCAGGAAGTGCGCAACTGGGCTGCCCGCGGCAAGCTCGACCCGGCCCACCTGCAGACCCTGCGGGCGAACTCGCCGCTGGGCGCGCTGCTGGCCGCGGCGCTGGAAGCCCGCAACCGCCCGCGCGACCAGATCCGCGAGCGCATCGAGGACACCGGCCGCCACCTGGTCCACCGCATGGAGCATTTCCTCAACGCGCTGGGCACCATCGCCTCGGCCGGCCCGCTGCTGGGCCTGCTCGGCACGGTCATTGGCATGATCCAGATGTTCCTGGGCATCCTCGACCACGGCGTCGGTGATGTGAACCAGCTGGCCGGCGGCATCGGCAAGGCGCTGGTGTGCACCGCCACCGGCATGATCGTGGCCATCCCGGCGCTGATGTTCCATCGCTTCTTCAAGGGCCGCATCCACGGCTACGTGGTGGAGATGGAACAGGAAGCCAGCGCCCTGCTGGACACGCTGGACGGCCGCCCGGGCGTGATGAACGGCGCGCCGGCGCCGCGTGCCGCCGCACCTGCCACGGCCAAGGCCTGATCGATGCGCATCGGCAACGACCGATCCCAGGATGAGCCGCATATCGATCTGGTTCCGCTGATCGACGTCATCCTGGTCCTGATCATCTTCTTCGTGGTCACCACCACGTTCGATGCGCGCTCGACGCTGCAGGTGCAGCTGCCGACTGCCAGCGACCAGCAGACCAACGAGCCGCCGCGTTCGCTCAGCGTGCTGATCAACGCCGACGGCCGCTACTTCGTCAACGACCAGGAAGTACTGCGCACCGACGTCGAGTCGGTCAAGCAGATCATTGCTGCGGTGGCCGGTACCGACCGCGAGCAGACCGTGCTGCTGCGCGCCGACGCGCGCACTCCCTACCAGGCCGTGGTCACCGCGCAGGATGCGCTGGGCCAGCTCGGCTTCCGCCGTATCGCAATCGCAACAGCGCCAGAGGTGCGTCCATGAGTTCCAATCACGCGCCGGTGTGGCCGATCTACAAACGCCTGCTCGGCTATACCCGGGCCTACTGGGTGTTCATGGTGGCCGCCGTCATCGCGATGGTGGTCGAGGCCCTGGCCGGCTACCACTTCACCAAGCTGATGGAACCGCTGGTCAACCGCGGCTTCGTCAACCCCGAGCCACGCATGGCGGTGGTCCTGCCGCTGACCATCCTCGGCCTGTTCCTGATGCGCAGCCTGGCCACCTGGGTCAGCGACTACACGCTGGCCAAGACCGGCCGCAGCGTGGTCCGCGACCTGCGTGAGCAGATCCTGCAGAAGTACCTGCACCTGCCGTCCTCGCATTTCGATACCGAAGCGACGCCGGTGATGGTCAGCCGCCTGAACTTCGATACCGAGCAGGTCACCCAGGCCAGCGCCGACGCGCTGAAGACCGTGGTGGCCGACACCCTGACCATCATCGCCATGCTGGTGGTGATGCTGCAGATGAGCGTCAAGGTGACCCTGGCCATGCTGCTGGTGGTGCCGCTGATCGGTGCCATCGTCTCCTACGTGGGCAAGCGCTACCGGCGCATCAGCCGCGGCATCCAGGACGGCATGGGCACCATGGCGCAGACCGCCGAGCAGTCGCTGGCCGCTCAGCAGGAAGTGAAGGTGCACGGCACCCAGCAGCACGAGATCAGCCGCTATTCGCGCCTGGCCAACCGCATGCTGGCGCTGAACATGAAGGTCGAAGTGACCCGCGCTGCGGCGTCCAGCGTGGTGCAGTTCCTGGCCGCGCTGGCGCTGGCGGTCATTGTCTGGGTGTCCACCCGCGAAGCGCTGGCCGGCAAGCTCAACGCCGGCCAGTTCATGGGCCTGATGACCTCGATGATGGCCATCATTCCCTCGCTGCGCCGCCTGACCAGCGTGCAGACCTCGATCTCGCGCGGCGTGGCCGCCGCCGAGCGCCTGTTCGGCATCATCGACATGCCGGTCGAGCGCGACGCAGGGCGTACGCCGCTGCAGCGCGCCCGCGGCGAACTGGCCTTCGAGCACGTCATGCTGCGCTACCGCGCCGACAGCGGCATCGCCCTGGATGACATCAGCTTCGTCGCCAGGCCCGGCACCGTCACCGCCATCGTCGGTCGTTCCGGCAGCGGCAAGACTAGCCTGATCCGCCTGGTGCCGCGCTTCTACGAGCCCAGTGGTGGCCTCATCACGCTCGATGGCGTGGCGTTGGATGACTATCCGCTGGCCGACCTGCGCCGTCAGGTCGCCATCGTCGGGCAGAAGGTCATGCTGTTCGACGACACCATCGCCGCCAACATCGCCTATGGCATGGACGCGACCGATGAACAGATCCGTGCCGCGGCCGAAGCTGCCAATGCCTGGGAGTTCATCGCGCGCATGCCGCAGCAGCTGCAGACCCCGGTGGGCGAGAACGGCGCGCTGCTGTCCGGCGGCCAGCGCCAGCGCCTGGCGATCGCACGCGCGATCCTGCGCGACTCGCCGATCCTGATCCTGGACGAAGCCACCGCTGCGCTGGACAACGAATCCGAACGCCTGGTGCAGGACGCACTGCAGCGCCTCATGCCCGAGCGCACCACCCTGGTGATCGCGCACCGCCTGTCCACCATCGAGCACGCCGACCAGGTGCTGGTGATGGACCATGGCCGCATCGTTGAGCGTGGCACCCACAAGGAACTGCTGGAAATGGGTGGCCTGTACCAGCACCTGCACAGCATGCAGTTCCGCGATAGGCAGGACTGATGGCAGGCAAGGGTACCCAGACCCCGCCGTACTGGTACGACGGCAGCCCGGTTCCGTTGCCGATGCGGCTGCTGGCGCCGGTCTATGCCGGCGTGGCCGCGCTGCGCCGGCGGCTGTATCGGAAGGGCTGGTTCAAGCGGCATGCGCTGCCGGTGCCGGTCATCGTGGTCGGCAACATCACCGCCGGTGGCACCGGCAAGACACCGCTGACCATCGCCCTGGTCGAGCGCCTGCGCGCGGCCGGCTGGAAGCCGGGCGTGGCCAGTCGCGGTTACGGTCGCGAAGAAGCGGACAAGGCGCGCTGGGTCGAGGCCGATACGTCCACCGCGCTGGGCGGTGACGAACCGGTGCTGATCGCGTGGAAGACCGGCGTGCCGGTGCGCGTGGACAGCGACCGCGTGGCGGCCGGCAAGGCACTGATCGCGGCCGGCTGCGATGTCATCGTCTGCGACGACGGCCTGCAGCATTACCGGCTGCAGCGCGACATCGAGATCGAGGTCATCGACGCGCAGCGCCGCTACGGCAATGGCCGGATGATTCCCGCCGGGCCGTTGCGCGAGCCGGTCAGCCGCGCCGACGAATGTGATTTCCGCGTGGTCAATCTCGGCCAGGCCGATGAAGCCACCGCCGCCCAGGCCTGCGGTTTCGGCCAGTGGCCGATGGCGCTGCACATCGACAGCGCGCAGCCCTTGCCGGGGGGGCGTCCGCGCCCGTTGGCCTACTTCGCGGGCCAGCGCGTGCATGCCGTGGCCGGCATCGCCAACCCGCAGCGCTTCTTCGACATGCTGCGTGCGCGCGGCATCGGCGTGGTGCCGCATGCCTTCGCCGACCACCAGGTCTACCAGCCGCAGGACCTGTCCTTCGGCAGTCAGCTGCCGGTGCTGATGACCGAGAAGGACGCGGTGAAGTGCCGCGCCTTCGGCAACGACTGGCATTACGCGGTGCCGCTGCGCGCCGAACTGCCGGCTGCCTTCTGGGTGGCCCTGACCGACCGCCTTGACAAGCTGCGCCCGAACTGAGCGGCCGCGTGGCGCTTGCAATCGCCCGCCGCCGGCCGCATTCCCGTTGTATCGCGCCTGCCGAGTACCGCCCGCATGACCGAATTCGTTGTCGCCATCCCGGCCCGCCATGCCGCCTCGCGGCTGCCGGGCAAGCCGCTCCGCCTGCTCGGCGGTGAACCGCTGGTGCTGCACGTGGCACGCCGCGCGCTGCTGGCCGGCGCCCGCGAGGTATGGGTGGCCACCGACGACAGCCGCATCGCCGATGTGCTGGACGGGCTGGGTGAGGTCAAGGTGGCCATGACCGCGGTCAGCCACGCCTCCGGCACCGACCGCCTGGCCGAATGCGCGCGTATCGCCGGCTGGTCCGACGAAACCGTGGTGGTCAATCTGCAGGGCGATGAACCGTTCGCCCCGGCGGCCGGCATCCGTGCCGTGGCACAGGCGCTGGTCGAGGGCGATGCGCCGATGTCGACCCTGGCCACCTCCGTCGAGGATGCCGAGACCCTGTTCGACCCGAACGTGGTCAAGCTGGTGCGCAACGTGCGCAACGAGGCGATGTATTTCAGCCGCGCGCCGATCGCCTGGCACCGCGATGGCTTCGCGCGCAGCCGTGACGCCTTGCCGGAAGGTCATCGCTGGCTACGCCATATCGGCATCTACGGCTACCGTGCCGGCTTCCTGCAGCAGTTCGCGGCAATGCCGCCGGGCCAGCTGGAGCAGGTCGAGGCGCTGGAACAGCTGCGCGTGCTGGAAGCCGGTTTCCCGATCAGCGTGGCGATTTCGCCCGAAGCCTTCCCGCCGGGCATCGACACGCCCGAGGACCTGGCCCGCGCCGAAGCCCTGCTGCAGTCCATGGCCGCGCGATGAACCTGCTGGTCGTCTGCCTGGGCAACATCTGCCGCTCGCCGATGGCCGAAGGCGCGCTGCGTGCCCGGCTGCAGGCCTCGCCGCTGGCTGACCGGGTGCAGGTCGACTCGGCCGGCACCGGCGACTGGCACGTAGGCGAAGCGCCTGACCGCCGCGCCATTGCCTGCGCCGCCCGCCACGGCGTGGATATCGGCGGCCTGCGCGCGCGCCAGCTGCAGGCGGGGGATTTCGAACGCTTCGACTGGATCCTCTGCGCCGACGAGGCCAACCTGCGCGACGCCGCGCGGCTGGCCACGGCCGCCCAGCGCGGGCGCCTGTCGCTGTACCTGCCGTGGTCAGGCGGGCAGGGCGTGCAGGCCATCCCCGACCCCTATACCGGCGGCCAGGATCATTTCGAGCAGGTCTGGGCGATGGTCGACCAGGCTGCAGAGCGGACCGTGGCACGACTGTTGCATAACGCTGAGTCCGGCATAATCAGGCCATGAACGCACAGCCCGTCCAGGACCTGCCCGAGTTTGCCACTTGGCTCAACGCCGCCCCCTGCACCCTGACCGAGCTGCGTGGCCGACCGGTCGCGCTGCTGTTCGTCAATGCCGCATCGGCCTGGAGCATGCAGCGGCTGGCCGAGTTCGGCCAATGGCTGTCACGCAACCCGGGCCGCCTGCAGCCGTTGGTGCTGCATGTGCCGCGCTTCGATTTCGAACGCGACGCCGGCGCTGCGCTGAAGCTGCTGCGCAGGCAGGGGCTATCGATGCCGGCGCTGCTCGATGCCGACTGGGATGGCTGGCGCCGCTTCGGCGTCACGGCCTGGCCGACCGTCATCCTGCTCGACGCGCAGGGGCGCGAACGGCAGCGGCTGGTTGGCCTGGGTGCACCCGGTGAGCTGGAACGCGCCTTGAACGATCTCTGCGAAGGAGCGCCGCTGGCGCCATCGCGCGGGGGCAGCGAGCTGCATCCCGAACTGCCGCATCCGCTGCGTTTCCCGGCCGGCCTGGCGGTCAACCGGGACCGCCTGTACATCGCCGACAGTGGTCGCCATCGCATCCTCGAGTGCAGCCACGGCGGGCGCGTGCTGCGTCAGTTCGGGCTGGGTACCGCTGATTTCATGGATGGCAACCTGGCCGAAGCCGCGTTCCACCGCCCGCAGGGGCTGGTGCTCGAGCGCGAGTCGCTGTACGTGGCCGACACCGGCAACCACGCGGTGCGCCGCATCAACCTGTCGACCGGACAGGTCGACACGCTGTGCGGCAACGGTCGCCCCGGCACGCCGGTCGAAGGGCCGGTGGCGCAGGCGCGGCAGGTGGCACTGGACAACCCGGTCGGCCTGGCGATCGCTGACAACCAGCTGCATATCGCCATGGCCGGCGACAACCGCCTGTGGAGCTTCCACCTCGGCCTGCGCAGCCTGCAATGGCGCGCCGGCAGTGGTGCCATCGACGGGCGCGACGGCAGTGGCCACATGGCTGCCTTCGCCCAGCCCACCGGCCTGGCAGTGGTGCAGCAGGTACTGTACGTGGCCGATGCGCTGGGCTCGTCGATCCGTGCGGTGCAGCTGCGCGGTGACCTCGTGCAGACCCTGGTCGGGCAGGGCGCCTGGCGCTTCGGCGCCGACGATGGCCCGCGCGGGCAGGCCAGCCTGCAGTATCCGCAGGCCATTGCATTGAGCCCGGACGCACCCCTGCTGTGGATCGCCGATACCGGCAACGGCCGCCTGCGCACGCTGCGCCTGGGCGGCGGCGACCTGGTCACCCAGCCACTGCCGCGCCGCCTGCATGGCCCGGCCGGCCTGGCCGTGGGTGCCGGTGCCGTGTGGATCGCCGAGACCGACGCGCACGCGGTGCTGCGTTTCGACCCCGACAGCGGCGTGCTCAGCGAAGTGCCGATCAGCGAATGACCGACGTCACCGCCCCGGCCTTCGACGGCAAGGCCTTCGCGGCCCAGTTGAGCACCGCACCCGGCGTCTACCGCATGTACGCGGCCGACGACACACTGCTGTACGTGGGCAAGGCGCGCGCGCTGCGCAACCGCGTCGGCAGCTACTTCAACGGCAGCCCGAAGAACGCGCGCATCATGTCGATGCTTTCGCAGATCGCGCGCATGGACGTGACGGTCACCCGCTCGGAAGGCGAAGCGCTGCTGCTGGAAAACCAGCTGATCAAATCCCTGTCGCCGCGCTACAACGTGTCCCTGCGCGACGACAAGACCTACCCGCATGTGCTGCTGACCCGCGAAGACTGGCCGCGCATCGCCCTGCACCGTGGCCCGCGCGCCATTCCCGGGCGTTACTTCGGGCCGTACCCGGGCGTCACCGCGGTACGCGAGACGCTGAACCTGATGCACAAGCTGTTCAAGCTGCGCAGCTGCGAGGACAGCGTGTTCCGCAACCGTTCGCGGCCGTGCCTGCAGTACCAGATCGGCCGCTGCAGCGCGCCCTGCGTGGACCTGGTGCCGGCGCCGGAGTATGCCGAATCGGTGCGCCGTGCCACGCTGTTCCTGGAAGGCAAGAGCGATGAGCTGACCCGCGAGCTGGGCGAGCAGATGCAGGGCGCCAGCGAGGCGCTGGAATTCGAGAAGGCCGCGCGCCTGCGTGATCTCATCGCTTCGCTGCGCAGCATGCAGACCCGCCAGTACGTGGATGGCCGCGCCGCCGACCTGGACGTGCTGGCCGTGGCCATGCACGGCTCGCAGGCCTGCGTGCTGCTGCTGGCCTTCCGCGATGGACGCAATCTCGGCACCCGCCCGTTCTTCCCGCGAACCAATGGCGAGGACAGCCCGGAAGAGGTGCTGGCCGCGTTCGTGTCGCAGTACTACATCGAATTCGAGCCGCCGCGCGAGATCCTGCTGGACCGGCAGATTCCCGACGCCGACCTGCTGGTGGCCGCGCTGTCGGCCTCGGCCGAGCGCAAGGTGCAGCTGAAGTGGAACGTGCGTGGCGAGCGCGCCGGCTATCTGGAGCTGGCCAGCCGCAACGCCCAGTTGACCCTGGCCACCGAACTCAACAGCCGCAACGCGCAGCACGCGCGCAGCGAAGCCCTGCGCGAAATGCTGGGCCTGGCCGAACCGGTCAAGCGGGTCGAATGCTTCGACATCAGCCACACCATGGGTGAGGCCACCGTGGCGTCGTGCGTGGTGTTCGATGCCGCCGGCCCGGTGCGCGCGCAGTACCGCCGCTTCAACATCAGCGGCATCGAGCCCGGCGATGACTACGCCGCCATGCACCAGGCCATCGACCGCCGCTTCCGCCGCGCCGTGGAAGAGCAGGGCGTGCTGCCCGACGTGCTGCTGATCGATGGTGGCGCCGGCCAGCTGGCCCAGGCCCAGGCCGCCCTGGCAGACCTGGGCGTGGAAGGCGTGCTGCTGGTGGGCGTGGCCAAGGGCGTGGAGCGCCGCGCCGGCCACGAAGCACTGGTGATGCCTGATGGCCGCGAACTGCGCCCGGGCGCAGCCAATCCTGCGCTGCAGTTCATCCAGCAGGTGCGCGACGAAGCGCACCGCTTCGCTATCACCGGACATCGGGGCCGCCGTCAGAAGGCCCGGATGACCAGCAAGCTGGAAGATATTCCCGGTATCGGCCCGCGCCGGCGCGCCAGCCTGCTAAAGCATTTCGGTGGCCTGGTCGGCCTCAAAGCCGCCGGTGAAGCCGAAATCGCCAAGGTCGAGGGCATCAATGACGCCCTCGCTGCACGCATCTACGCTAACCTGCACGGGTTGGCCCCGCCTGACCCGGCCGAGTAGAGAGAGAAGCAAGCCGCATGAAGTTGACCCTGCCCACCTGGCTGACGTTGTTGCGGATCGTGATGATCCCGGTGCTGGTGCTGGTGTTCTACCTGCCCTACACCTGGACCAATTTCGCGTCCGCGGCGATCTTCGGCCTGGCCGCGATCACCGACTGGCTCGATGGCTGGATCGCCCGTCGGTACAAGCTGGAATCGGCGTTCGGCGCCTTCCTCGATCCGGTGGCGGACAAGCTGATGGTGGCCGTGGCGCTGTTCCTGATCGTGCAGGGCCACCCGACGCCGTGGATGGCGTTCTGGGCGGCGGTAATCGTCGGCCGCGAAATCGCGGTGTCGGCGCTGCGCGAGTGGATGGCCGAGCTGGGCCAGCGCGCCAAGGTGCGCGTGGCCATGATCGGCAAGGTCAAGACCACCGCACAGATGGTCGCGCTGCTGTGCCTGCTGTATTCGGTGGCACCGAACGTGCCGGTCAATGACATATGGATGGGCCCGCCGGTGTTCCATATCGGCGACTGGACCCTGGCCATTGCCGCCGTGCTGACCCTGTGGTCGGGCCTGCAGTACCTGCATGCCGCCTGGCCGAGCCTGCGCGAAGACGAGCGCGCCGCGCGCGAGCGTTCGCGTCAGAAGAAGCTGGGCAACTGAGCCCCTGGGTCGGATCCCTTTCCGCAGGAAAGGGCTCTGACCCCACGGTCGCAGCCATCCACGCCATGCGTGGATGCGCCCTGCCAGACCGGCGCGGAATACCACTGAAAAACCGCTTGACGCCATTTTCAGAACAGGTAGAATTTCGCCTCCCAAGCGGGAATAGCTCAGTTGGTAGAGCGCAACCTTGCCAAGGTTGAGGTCGCGAGTTCGAGTCTCGTTTCCCGCTCCAGATTCAAGAAGAACGCTCCCGCAAGGGAGCGTTTTTCGTTTGCGTCTTCGGCCGCTTCATCCCCACTTCACCGCCACCCCATCGCCCCGCCACGCACGCCGGCGAAGCGGCAACACCGTTCCAGCCGGTGATGCCGCGATGCCCCACATGTCCTCTGCCTACGACCACGATCTGGTCATCGTCGGCGCAAGTTTCGCCGGCGCTGCCTGCGCGTTGGCCGCCGCGCAGTACGGCCTGCGCGTCTGCGTGCTGGAGCGCAAGTCCGATCCCGGCGAGCGCCTGCACACCACCGGCATCGTGGTGAAGGAGGCGATGGAGCAGACCTGGCTGGGTCGCATGCCCGAGCATCTGGTGCAGCATGTCGCGCGCGTGCGGCTGTACGCGCCGAACCTGCGCAGCGTGCAGCTGGCCGCGCCCGGGTACTACTTCCTCACCACCGACACCCCGAATCTGATGCGCTGGCTGGCCGACGAACTGCGTGCCAGCGGCGTGGATCTGCGCCTGCAGCAGTCCTTCACCAATGCCGAGGCCGATGGTGATGGCTGGCAGGTGGAAGGGGCAGGGCGGTGCGCCTATCTGGTCGGTGCCGATGGCGCGCGATCACGCGTGGCCCGGCGTACCGGCCTGGGCCAGGTGCGCGACAATCTCTATGGCATCGAGCGCGAGTTTGATGGCCTGCAATTGCCGCAGGGCGATGCGCTGCACTGCTTCGTCAGCAAGCGTTACGCTCCGGGCTATATCGGCTGGGTCGCGCAGAATCCCACGGGCGTGCAGGTCGGGCTCGCCCTGCGCCATGATCCGATGCAGGCGCGGGTGCCGGACATCGATGGCTTCATCAAGCACGTGCGCGATACCGTCGGCATCGCACCGTCATTGCAGCCGTCATCCACCCGCGCCGGGCTGGTGCCCTGTGGCCTGCCGGATGGGCCGATCACCGGCCATCGCCTGGTCCTGACCGGTGATGCGGCCGGCATCGTCTCGCCGCTGTCGGCCGGCGGCATCCACTCGTCGTGGCGGCACGGCTGGGCGGTCGGCGATGCCATCGGCCTGCACCTGCGTGGCCAGGGCCCCGCCGCCGAACAGGTGGCGCGGCGGGTGGCACCGGCCTTCCGGCGCAAGCGCCTGCTGCGCTGGGCGATGGACCATCTGCAGCAGGACTGGCCGCTCAACGCGCTGCTGCGCACCGCCGCGACGCGGCGCGTGGCCGAGCAGATCTACTTCCACCGGCGCGGGGTGCGGGCCTGACCGCCAAGCTGAACGACGCGGTGCAGACGACCCGAAAAATCCGGTTGACGCCGTGCAGCAATATCGACACAATAGCGCTCCTTCGACGCAGGTCGAACGGAATCTGCGGGAATAGCTCAGTTGGTAGAGCGCAACCTTGCCAAGGTTGAGGTCGCGAGTTCGAG
>NZ_QETL01000120.1:0-10755 GCF_003105135.1 Stenotrophomonas sp. SPM
CCGCTCCTTCGCCGCCCTGCCGCCGGCCTCGCTGCTGGCCTATGTAGCTGCGCTGGCGGCCAGCCTGGTGCTGGCGGTGCAGGTCACCGGTGACCTGAAACTTGCGCTGTGGGTGCTGGGCGGCCTGGCTGCGCTGGCGCTGGCCGCCGGCGTGGTCGGCTTCGGCCTGCTGCAGCTGCTGCGCGGCGTGCAGCACCGACTGCATGGCAACTGGCGGCTGGGCCTGGCCGCGCTGACCCGGCGGCGGATGCTGGCGGTGATGCAGCTGGTGGGCCTGTCGCTGTCGCTGTGCGCGCTGCTGCTGCTGGCGGTGACCGGCCCCGGCCTGCTGCAGCAGTGGCGCGAGCGCCTGCCGGAGAACACGCCCAACTACTTCCTGATCAACATCCAGCCCGAGCAGCGCGACAGCGTACTGGCCGCGCTGCAGGGGCTGGGCGCGGCCGATGCCAACGTTGAACCGATGGCCACCGGCCGCCTGATCGCGATCAACGGCAAGCCACCGCTGCGCGTGGACCGTGCGCCGGGGCAGAACGGCCAGACGGCACAGGGCGATGGCCAGCGCGATGACGATGACGAGAACCGGCCATTGAACTTCAGCTGGCGCAGCACCTTCCCGCCGGCCAACACGCTGCTCAACGGCACGTTCTGGAAGGCCGACAGCACCGCGCCGGAGGCTTCGGTGGAGATCGGCTGGGCCAAGCGCTACAGCGTATACCCCGGTGATCGCATCACCATTGCCGTGGGCGAGCAGGAACGAGAGTTCACCGTCACCAGCGTGCGCAAGGCGGACTGGAATACCTTCCGCCCGAACTTCTTCGTGCTGCTCAATCCCAACGCGGTGGGCGATACGCCGCACAACCTGCTGTCGGCATTCCATCTGCCGGCCGGCAAGGCCGCGGGTCTGGGTGCGCTGGTGCGCGAACAGCCGAACCTGTCGCTGCTGGATGTGGACGCGGTGATCTCGCAGGTGCGCGAGGTGATGAACCGCGTCGCGCAGGCGGTGCAGCTGGTGATGGTGTTCAGCCTGCTGGCCGGCGTGCTGGTGCTGCTCGCCGCACTGCAGGCCACCGCCGGCGAGCGCCGCTACGACAGCGCAGTGCTGCGCACCCTGGGTGCTACCCGGCGCCAGCTGCGCGGTGCGGTGCTGGTGGAGTTCGGCGCGCTGGGTGCGCTGGCCGCATTGCTGGCCGTGGGTGCGGCGGCCGGCATCGGCGTGGCGGTATCGCAGAAGGTGTTCGAGCTGCCGCTGCTGCCGCCGTGGCCGGGCCTGCTGCTGGGCGGGCTGGTGGGCATCGGGCTGAGCCTGCTGGCTGGCTGGTGGGGCACGCGGGCGATCCTGCACACGCCGCCAGCGCTGGCCCTGCGCGAGGCCTGACGCGGCCGTGATACGCGCCGGGTGGGGCCGGCGGTATGCTGCGCGCCCCACCCGGTGAGATCGCCCGGATGCCCGGCACGTCGTTCGCTGCTGACCTGTACCCGGTGTTGCTGCTGCTTGGCAGCAACAGCTTCATGACCTTCGCCTGGTACGGCCACTTCAAATACAAGAGCGCGCCGCTGATGATGGTCATCATGGTCAGCTGGGGCATCGCCTTCTTCGAGTATTGCCTGCAGGTGCCCGGCAACCGCCTGGGCAGTGCGGTGTATTCGGCGCCGCAGCTGAAGGGATCGTGCTGGCCGCGTTTTTGATGTTCAGGGAATAAGGGCATCCACGCGTGGCGTGGATCTACCGACGCCCGCTTCCTGCGGCCCGGCGTTACCGGGCCTTTTGCACGAACTCGGCGAACACGGCGTCGATCTGCGCGTCCTTCACCTTCTTGCCCGACTGGATGTCGTCGGCCTGGGTGAACAGCGGGATGATCATTGCCATGCCATCGATCTTGCTCTTCAGGTGCACGCCCGGGGCCTGGGTCAGGAAGCCGTCCCAGCGCTGGCGCACCCTGGCCCAGTAGCCGGCGGTGCCCTTCCAGTAATCGCGCGCGGGGCTGAAGTCGACCTCGGTGGTCCGGAGGTAATCGTTGAAGCCGAACTCGCGGGCGATCTCGACCTGGCTGCCGTCGGCGTTGCGCTGCACCTTGGTGTTGAACTGCTCGTGGGTCCAGCCGTTCGGGGTGAGCGTGTGGCGGTTGACCACGGCCAGTGCGTTGTAGTCGCTGCGCTTGGTGTATTCGCGGCGCGGTAACGGGCGCCAGCTGATGTCGCTGGTCCAGGTCGGCACGTTGTTGTCGTAGCTCCAGGTGCCGGTGCCGCAGTAGCGCGGCGCGTCACTCACCTCGTACACGCACTGGGTCCACGCGCCCTGGTTGATGGCCGCCGGAATCGTGCGCACCTGCCAGGTCTGGTCGGCGCTGAACTCGAAGCGGTTGCGCGCTTCATACACCCAGTCCTGCCGCCAGTGCTTGGTGACGTGGCCGCTCTTCGCGTCCACCAGCAGGTGCTGCAGGACGATGCGCAGCGGGCTGTCCTCGACCACGATCACCACTTCGTTGCCGGCACTGCGCATGGCCGGCGCGCGCTCATAGCCGGGCTTCAGCAGCACGGTTTCATCGAAGGCGAAATCCACGGTGTATTCGCCCTGCATGGCCAGGATGCTGGCGTGGTCACGGGCGATATCGGTGGGCTGGGCGCGGGCGGCACCGGCGACGGCAAACAGCAGCATCACGCTGGCGGCGTGCGACTTCATCAGGGAGTTCCTTGGGGAGTATCAGGTTCGATGGGTGGCCATCCGTGGCCGCGATCGATCCATCAGGGTTCCATCAAACCGGTTTCAGAGGCGCACCAGCGGCAGGTCGCCGGTGAGACGCGGCGCGGGCCGGCGGGCGGCGTCGGCGCAGCAGCAGTCATCGATGGAGAGTTCGCCCTCGGCACCCTCCAGCCGTGCGATGCGGCGCGCGGTGGCCGCTCCCAGCGAGGACAGCGTGGACAGGCTGGCGGCCAGGGTGCTGCCATCGTCGGCGGCATGCAGGCGCAGCGCGCACAGGCGCCAGCGCTGGCCGCCCAGGTGGCTGGCCAGGCGCCGCCACAGGCGCTCCCCGACACTGCCTTCGGCATCGTGTTCCGGGCCCGGCGGCAGCGACGCCACCAGCCGGTCCCAGGCGAGGAAATCGCTGTCCGGCAGCAGGTACAGGCGCCAGACGCAGCGACCACGCCCATCGAGGAAGCACAGGCTTTCGCGCAGGCCTTCGCTGTCCACGCCCTGGCAGGCATGCACCGACACGGCCTGACGCCAGCCACCCAGCTCACTGCTGTCGGCGTGGTACAGGCACAGCACGGTGCCCAACGCGGCCAGCTGCGCCGGCGTGGGCCAGGCCTGCAGCGCGTGGTGCGGCAGGAAGGACGACAGGCGACGGGCGGACAGGGCTCGGCTCATGGGATTCACCAGGACACGGCAGGGGTGGCCGACAGGGTCGGACCGGTGGCGTACGCGTCGCTTGGACGCGCGGCGAGGCAGCAGGTCATCGGCAAGGGCCTGACCAGGCAGAGGGGGAGCCCCCGGCCACCGGCACGCCAGGCGTGCACGGACAGCCGAGGGGGAGAGAGCGGGAGCGGACGGGTCGCCCACCCTGCCAGCGCTGCTGGCAGGAGGGAGGGAGGCGGGCGACCAGACCGCGTTACTTGGTCAGGATCAGCTTGTCGTTGCTGGTGTGGCGCAGCCGGTAGAAACGGTCGCCGTGCTGGATCAGGATTTCGCGGCGGCCCTTCAGCAGGGCTTCGCTGTCGATCACTTCTTCCGGCGGAACGACACGCACCGGACGGTCGCGCAGGGTCAGCGTTTCGGGGCGCAGCAGTACAGGTTGGGCATTCATGAGCATCTGGACTCGTGCGAGGGACACGTTAGATGATAATGATTCTCAGTTAACAATCAACAACCATTCTCAATCCCATTGATGAGATTTATGATCGATTTCTCAATTTCGATAGATCACATCAATGGAAGGTGCGGATCGGAAGCCGATCCGCACCGCCAGGCCCTCAGGCGAAGGCCGCTTCCACCTGCGCCCAGCCGGCATCGTCCACCTGCTGCAGCACGTCCAGCGCCTGCAGGTTCTGCAGCAGCTGGCTGACCCGGCTGGCGCCGAGGATCACGCTGGAGACATTCGGGTTGCGCAGGCACCAGGCGATGGCCAGGCTGGCCGGGGCATGGCCGAGCTCGGCGGCAACCTCGCTGAAGCGGCGCACCTGGGCCAGGCGCACGGCAGCGTTCGGGCCCAGCACCAGGTCCTGCAGCCAGCCCATGCCCTCGCGGCCCAGCCGGGCATCGGTGGGAATGCCCTGGTCGTACTTGCCGCTGAGCAGGCCCGAGGCCAGCGGCGAGAAGATGGTGGTGCCCAGCCCGGCGCTGGCATACAGCGGGGCGTACTCCACTTCCACCCGCTCGCGGTGCAGCAGGTTGTACTGCGGTTGTTCCATCGACGGCGCCTGCCAGTTGTGGCGGGCGGCGATGTCCACCGCCTCCTCGATCTGCGTGGCCGACCACTCCGAGGTGCCCCAGTACAGCACCTTGCCCTGCCGGACCAGCGTGTCCATGGCATGCACGGTCTCGGCGATCGGCGCGTCCGGATCCGGGCGGTGGCAGTAATAAAGGTCGAGGTAATCCACCCGCAGGCGCTTGAGGGCGGCATGGCAGGCGTCGGTCACATGCTTGCGCGACAGGCCACGCTGGGTCGGGCGCGGGTCCTTGGCGCTGCCGAAGAACACCTTGCTGGACACGCAGTAGCCATCGCGCGGCAGGCGCAGGTCGGCAATCACGTCGCCCATCACCTGCTCGGCGCGGCCGTTGGCGTAGCCCTCGGCGTTGTCGAAGAAGTTGATGCCGTGATCCCAGGCGGCAGCTACCAGGTTGCGGGCCTCGTCACGCGGCACCTGGTCACCAAAGGTCACCCAGGCGCCGAAGGACAGGGCGGACACCGGCAGGCCGGTGGAGCCAAGGCGACGGTAGAGCATGCGATTCTCCTGTTGCAGGCCCGCATACGGGCCGGGATCGAGCCCCATTCTACCCGCCCCCGTCGGCGGCAAGCCCTTGCCGTTGCTGGCCTGATCGGTGCCGATGGGCCCGCGCACGCCGCTTTTCCTTGCCCCAGCCCCGGCCCTGCACTAGGCTTCCCGTTTTTCGCGCGCCCCCGGGGGGAGCTCTCATGGTCGAAGGTTTGGGCAGGATCGGCTTCGGCCTTTTCGGGTTGGCGGTGCTGATCGGCATCACCTGGCTGTTTTCCAACAACAAGCGCGCGGTGGACTGGAAGCTGGTCATCACCGGCATCACCCTGCAGATCGCCTTCGCGGCGCTGGTGATCCTGGTACCGGGCGGGCGTGACGTGTTCGATGCCCTGGGCAAGGGCTTCGTCAAGATCCTCAGCTTCGTCAACGAGGGCTCGGGCTTCATCTTCGGCTCGTTGATGGACACCCAGAACTACGGCTTCATCTTCGCCTTCCAGGTGCTGCCGACCATCATCTTCTTCTCGGCGCTGATGGGCGTGATGTACCACCTGAACATCATGCAGGGCATCGTCCGCGTGATGGCGTGGTCGATCACCAAGGTCATGCGCGTGTCCGGTGCGGAAACCACCAGCGTCTGCGCCAGCGTCTTCATCGGCCAGACCGAGGCGCCGCTGACCGTTCGCCCGTACATCGCCAAGATGACCCAGTCCGAGCTGCTGACCATGATGATCGGCGGCATGGCGCACATCGCCGGCGGCGTGCTGGCGGCCTACGTGGGCATGCTTGGCGGCGGTGACCCGGCGCAGCAGGCCTTCTACGCCAAGCATCTGCTGGCGGCCAGCATCATGGCGGCCCCCGCCACCCTGGTCGTGGCCAAGCTGCTGATCCCGGAAACCGGCACCCCGCTGACCCGCGGCACGGTGAAGATGGAAGTCGAGAAGACCTCCAGCAACATCATTGACGCGGCTGCGGCCGGCGCCGGCGACGGCCTGAAGCTGGCGCTGAACATCGGTGCGATGCTGCTGGCCTTCATCGCCCTGATCGCCCTGCTGAACGCCCCGCTGACCTGGATCGGTGATGTCACCGGCCTGGCCGCCGCCATCGGCAAGCCGACCAACCTGTCGACCATCTTTGGTTACGTGCTGGCCCCGATCGCCTGGGTCATCGGCACCCCGTGGGCCGATGCCACCACCGTCGGCTCGCTGATCGGCCAGAAGGTCGTCATCAACGAGTTCGTGGCCTACACCGAGCTGTCGCAGATCGTGAACGGCCAGATCGCCGGCGTGTCGCTGTCCGACGAAGGCCGCCTGATCGCGACCTACGCCCTGTGCGGCTTCGCCAACTTCAGCTCGATCGCCATCCAGATCGGCGGCATCGGCGGCCTGGCCCCGGAACGTCGCCACGACCTGGCCAAGTTCGGCCTACGCGCGGTGCTGGGCGGTACCATCGCCACCTTCATGACCGCGACCATCGCCGGCGTGCTGACGCACTTCAGTTGAACCCTTGTTTGAGAAGAAATCCCCTATGAGCAGCAGTGTCGTTGTCGTCGGTTCCTTCAATGTCGATCACGTGTGGCGGTGCGAAGCGCTGCCGGCGCCGGGCGCGACCATTGCCGGCCGCTACAGCACCGGCCCGGGTGGCAAGGGCTTCAACCAGGCCGTGGCTGCCTGCCGGGCCGGCGCCGACACCACGTTCGTGTGCGCGCTCGGCGATGATGTCGGTGGCGCCACGGCGCGTGACCTGGCCGCGCAGGATGGCTTCGCGCTGATCGCCGAGGCCAGCAGCGAGCCGACCGGCACCGCCGGCATCTACGTCGATGCCCGTGGCCGCAACACCATTGTCATCGGCCCCGGCGCCAATGCCGCGCTGAGCACCGCGTTCCTGGAACAGCAGCAGGCGCTGCTGGCCGGTGCCAAGGTGGTGCTGGTGCAGCTGGAATCGCCGGTGCAGACCATCGAAGCCGCGCTGGCTGCGGCGCGCGAAGCCGGTGTCACCACCGTGCTGAACGCCGCACCGGCCGACGCCCCGTCCAGCATCGGCCTGCTGAAGCTGGCCGACGTGCTGACCCCGAACGAGACCGAGTTCGCTTCGCTGCTCGGCCGCCATGTGGGTGAGCGTGTGGATGCCGACGACGTGGCTGCGCTGGATGGCGCCAGCCTGCACGCGCTGTGCCGCAAGCTGGTTGGCAACGGCACCGTGGTGGTCACCCTGGGTGCGGTGGGCGTGTTCGTTTCGCACGCCGACGAGAATCTGCGTGGCGACACCCAGCCGTACTACCGCGTGGGCGCCGAACAGGTGCAGGCCATCGACACCACCGGTGCCGGCGATGCCTTCAACGGTGCGCTGGCGGCCTCGATCGCCCAGGTGCCGGACGCGCCGTTTGCCCGCCACGTGCGCTTCGCCAACCAGTTCGCCGGCCGATCCACCGAGAAGGAAGGCGCCGCTGCGGCGATGCCGCGCTTCACCCCGGCCGACGCTGAAGTCAAATAACGCTTCGCTGCTGAAGTAGATCCACGCCATGCGTGGATGAGAAGCCCGGGCATGCAGATGCCCGGGCTTTTTTGTGCCCAGCCGCCCACCATGACCGGCCCGTGGGGGCGGCGGAAGCGACCAATCAAGCATCTGCTGATGCCGGTGTGGCATGAGGTCGGTCCGGATTGGCCTGAACAGGGCCGCCCTTGGCGGCGCGGCGGCGGGCCCTGCGGCCTACAATGGGCACATGCAGATCGGCCCGTACACCATTGCCCCCAACGTCGTGCTGGCCCCCATGGCCGGCGTCACCGACAAGCCCTTCCGCCTGCTGTGCAAACGGCTGGGCGCGGGTCTGGCCGCCTCGGAAATGACCATCAGCGACCCGCGCTTCTGGACCACGCGCAAGTCGATCCACCGCATGGACCACGAGGGCGAGCCGGCGCCGATCAGCGTGCAGATTGCCGGCACCGAGCCGCAGCAGCTGGCCGAGGCGGCGCGCTACAACGTCGACCACGGCGCTCAGATCATCGACATCAACATGGGTTGCCCGGCCAAGAAGGTGTGCAACGCCTGGGCCGGCTCGGCGCTGATGCGCGATGAACTGCTGGTGGCGCGCATCCTCGAAGCCGTGGTCAACGCGGTGGACGTGCCGGTCACCCTGAAGATCCGCACCGGCTGGGACTGCGACCATCGCAACGGGCCCGTGATCGCGCGCATCGCCGAGGACAGCGGCATCGCCGCGCTGGCCGTGCACGGCCGCACCCGCGACCAGCATTACACCGGCCAGGCCGAGTACGGCACCATCGGTGAGATCAAGTCCGCGCTGCGCATCCCGGTCATCGCCAACGGCGATATCGATTCGCCGCAGAAGGCCGCCCATGTGCTGCAGCAGACCGGCGTGGACGCGGTGATGATCGGCCGTTCCGCGCAGGGCCGGCCATGGATCTTCCGCGAAGTGGCGCACTACCTGGCCACCGGCCAGGAACTGCCGCCGCCCTCGCTGGAGGAAGTGCGCGACATCCTGCTGGGCCACCTGCATGCGCTGCACGCGTTCTACGGTGAGCCGCAGGGCGTGCGCATCGCCCGCAAGCACCTGGGCTGGTACGCCAAGGACCGGCCGGAGAACGCCGCCTTCCGCGCGGTGGTCAACCGCGCCGAGGACCCGGCCAGCCAGATCGCGCTGACCACCGAGTATTTCGACCGCCTGATTGCCGGGGAACCGGCGATGCCCTCCGCTGCCTGATGCCACGACCATGACGCCGCCGATCTCTTCCCCGACCTACCTGCACGGTTTTTCCGGCACCGAACAGCAGCGCCTGATGACCCAGGCGCGCCTGCTGGAATCGAGCATCTTCAGCCAGATCGACTACACCGGTGCGCGCCATCTGCTGGAAGTCGGCAGCGGCGTCGGTGCGCAGACTGAAATCCTGCTGCGCCGTTTCCCCGAGCTGCACGTCACCGGCGTGGACCTGAGCGAGGCGCAGCTGGCCACCGCGCGTGAGAACCTGGCGCGCACGCCGTGGTGCAGCGACCGCTACACCCTGCAGCAGGCCGATGCCGGCGAACTGCCGTTCGAGGCGCGCAGCTTCGATTCGGCCTTCCTGTGCTGGGTGCTGGAACACGTGCCCTCCCCTGCCCGCGTGCTGAGCGAAGTGCGTCGCGTGCTGGCCCCGGGCTCGCCGGTCTACATCACCGAGGTGATGAATGCCTCGTTCCTGCTGGATCCGTATTCGCCGCACATCTGGCGCTACTGGATGGCCTTCAACGATTTCCAGCACGACCACGGCGGCGACCCGTTCGTCGGCGCCAAGCTCGGCAACCTGCTGCTGGCCGGTGGCTTCCGCGACGTGCACACCGAGATCAAGACCATCCACCTGGACAACCGCGAACCGGCACGCCGCAAGACGATGATCGCGTTCTGGGAACAGCTGCTGCTGTCGGCCGCCGACCAGCTGCTGCAGGCCGGCGCCGTCGACGAGGAAACCGTGGAGGGCATGCGCCGCGAATTCCGTCTGGTGCAGAACGACCCGAACGCGGTGTTCTTCTATTCGTTCGTGCAGGGCCGCGCGACGGTGTACTGATGTACCGCCCGCGCGATGCGCGGGTTCACGGGTCGATGTGCAGGGTCGCCGCCGGCGGCGCCTGCCAGATCCGCTCCCACATCACCGCCAGCCGGTGCCCGGCATCGGCGCGTGCGGCCGGGCTGCTGTAATCCATGCGCTGCTGCTGCGGCACGATCGCCCGCCACTGCCCGTCCACCTGCTCGGCCACCGCGAAGTTGAAGGTGTAGTCCGGCTCCAGGCCCATGCGCAGGTCGCTCAGCACCAGCTGGTTGTCCACCACCTGCGCGCGCATGAAGCCGCGGTTGAACCACTGCAGCCGCTGCACGGCCGGAATCGCGGACGCTTCGCGCAGCGCCTGCACGTTGGACGGGTAGCCTTCAAACCGCATCGGCCCGTGGTCGGCCACCAGCGAACGGTCGCCCACCACGTAGCCGCTGGGCGTCATCGCCACCACCCGCCACAACAAGGTGTTGAAGGGCATCGGCACCGAGAACCGCGGCGCATCGCCCAGGCCCATCGCGGCCAGGCTCTGCTGTGCGGCGCGGTCGACCTGGGCCTTGGCCACCAGGCCCCAGCCCAGGTAGGCCGTGCTGGCCAGCAGCGAGACGCCCAGCACCTTGCCCGCCCAGGGCCGTGCGCGCGCGAACCAGGCCACGACGCAGCCCAGCAGCAGCCACACGGTGTAGGCCGGATCGATGATGAAGACGCTGGAACCCATGGTCGGATGCGGCCGCAGCGGCCACCACAGCTGGGTGCCGTAGACGGTGAACGCATCCAGCAGCGGATGGGTGACCAGGGCCAGCTGGATCGCCCAGAACCAGCGCGCCGGTGACTGCGCCACGCGGCCTTTGCCGAAGCGCTTGAACAGCCACCAGATCAGCGCCGCCACCCACGGCAGCACCAGCAGCGAATGGCTGAAGCTGCGGTGGTCGACCATGTTGGCCACCGGGTCGGCCGCGGCGAAGCCGAGCCACAGGGCATCGAGGTCGGGGAGCGTGCCGAGTGCGGCACCGGCCAGCAGGGCCGCACGGCGGTGGCCGGGCGGAGCGATGGCGGCAGCGACGGCACCACCGAGAACGATCTGGGTCAACGAGTCCATTCGCTGATGCTAGCCGCTTGCGCGTGGTGTATGTAGAGCCGAGCCGATGCTCGGCGGCTATTCGTTTGGCGCCACGACAGCCGAGCATGGGCTCGGCTCTTATCTCTTCCGACTCTGGCACCTTAGGTGCCGAGAGCCCGGCGCGGACGACCGTTCGGCTCTAGGTCTTTTCGATCGCTCTGTAGCAAG
>NZ_QETL01000121.1:0-10668 GCF_003105135.1 Stenotrophomonas sp. SPM
GTGGCCGGTGCGCTGGGCGCAACGATCTGCACCGGCTCGGTTGGCGCCGCGGGTGCAGGCTCTGCCGGGCGCACGTCGGCCAGGCGCTGCAGCGCCTCCAGCAGAGCCGGCCACGGCGCCGGCTCTGTGGCCAGCACCGGCGCGGCCGGCGGCAGCTGCAGGGCACTGGCGATGTCGGCCAGCTGCGCGACCACGCGTCCGCCCACATCACTGTCGTCGGCGCCCATGGCCTTGTTGCGCAGGAAGTCACGCTTGATCTGTGCCCAGCGCTGCGCCTGCGCCTCATCCAGCACGCCACGCAGCTCGCCCAGCTTCAGCAGGTTCTCCTCGGCACCGGTGGTCAGCAGCTGCGCCTCGCCCATGTAGTGGTCGGAGATCAGCTGCTGCAGCTCCTCCTCGTTCATCACCGGCGAGATCTTCTCGGCCAGCTTGTTCATGTTGCGGTAGCTGCCCTGCAGGCGGAACGGCGGCTCGGTGCGGTAGCGATCATCCTGCGCGGCGCTGGCGATGTACTGCTGGTTGACCCGGTAGACCACGTCGCGCACGCGCAGCATGCGCTGCAGGGTGGCGGTGATCTCGTTGACCTCCGCGCCGCTGTAGGCATGACTGAGTCCGTTGGTCGACACGTCCTTGCCCATCGCGCGGTCGACCAGCAGGTACAGGTCGGCCATGTCACGGGTGGCCAGCGGTGCCAGCACCGGGTTGGAGGTCAGGCTGTTCTCGATGTAGCTGAGGGTGAACGCCGCCTCCATGCCGCCCAGCACGTCGCCGAGGTTGTAGATGTCGGCACGGTTGGCCAGCATGTCCGGAATCTTGAACACCTCGCCCGACTCGGTATACGGGTTGCCGGCCATGACCACGCAGAACTTCTTGCCGCGCATGTCGTAGGTGCGGGTGCGGCCGCGCCACACGCCTTCGATGCGGCGGGTGCCATCGCACAGCGAGATGAACTTCTGCAGGAACTCGGGATGGGTGTGCTGGATGTCGTCGACATACAGCATGGTGTTGTTGCCCATCTCCAGGGCCAGGTTGAGCTTCTCTAGCTCCTGCCGCGAGGTCGCGTCGGGTGCCTGTTCCGGGTCCAGCGAGCGCACCTCGTGGCCCAGCGCCGGGCCGTTGATCTTCATGAAAACCAGGCCGAGCCGGTGCGCCACGTATTCCATCAGCGTGGTCTTACCGTAGCCCGGCGGCGAGATCATCATCAGCAGGCCCATCAGGTCGCTGCGCTTGTTCTCGCCCACCGTGCCCATCTGCTTGGCCAGGTTGTCGCCGATCACGCCCAGGTAGACATCGTTGATGAGCTTGTTGCGCACGAACGAGGACAGCGGCCGCGCCCTGAATTCGGAAAGGCGAAGAGTTTGCCGTTCGCGGTTGATGATGCCCTGGCGTACCGCCTGGTATGCATGGAAATCGGGCACGAAGCGCTTCAGGTGATGCTGCAGGCGTGCCAGGAAATCATCCAGTGACAGCGACAGCGTGCCGTCGTGGATGCGCGGGTGTTCGCCCAGCAGGCCCGCCACTTCGACCCGCAGCGGTGCGTCGCTGCCGCGCGTGCGCAGCTGGCGCTGCACCAGCAGCAGCGCCGCGGCCTCGTCGGCATAGCCGGCGTGTGCGGCCTGGGCGGGCAGACCGGCCAGCGCGCGCAGCCATTGCCCAGCCAGCGCCCAGCGCGCGGCCAGCGGCTCCTGTGCACGGTGCAGCGCACGCTCCAGCGCCTCGCGCTGTCCGGCCTGTTCCAGTTGCTGGGCCAGCGCATCCAGCAGCGCCTGTGCATGCTTGCTGGTGCTGAACACCGGCTCGCCGTTGATCAGTTCTTCGCCCAGGTAGGCGGCCGCCGCCTCGGCGGCTTCATCGTCGAACGGCAACGCTTCGGCCTGCACGAACGCGGCGATGGCTGCCGCCATTTCCGTGCGCAGGGCGCTGCGTCCTTCATCGGAGCCGAACAGACGGGCGATGGTCTCCGCACCGGCCTGTCGGCTGGGCCACTGCTTCACCGCGTCCTCGCGCTGCTGCGCCGCCCAGAACAGCAGGGCCAGTGCACGCACGCGCGGTGCATGCCGCAGCGCGCCTGCCGACTGCTGCAACGGCAGCAGCGCGCGCAGGATCAGCGCGGCGTCATGGTCGTGGATGCCACGTTCGTAGCCTTCGCGGTAACGCGGTGCGGCGAACGTGCGCACGCGCTGGTCCAGCGCCTCGGGGCTGGCGACGTCGTGCTGCAGCTGGGCCAGGTCCAGGCCGTCGCGGCCGGCCTGCGCGGCCAGCAGCAGGCTGCCGGCCAGGTACTCGCCGCGGTAGATCGCATCGGATTCCGAATCCAGGGTCACCGGCCAGAACGGCTTCAGCGCATCCAGTTGCGGATCGTGCAGGGTTTCCAGGAAATCGGTGCCGGTGAGGTGGATGGCCAGCGTGTCGCCACGCGGCAGCAGGGTCAGGTCCAGCGCCTGCGTGTTGACGCTGAAACGATGCCGCGGACCGAGCCGGACCACGTTGCCACCGGCCTCGTACAGGTCACTGCGGTCGCGCAGCTGGCGCACCGCCTGGTCGCGCACGCCCTTCAGGCGCGCCTCGATGTCATCGGCCTTGACGTTGTCGCGCAGCGCACGCAGGCGCTCGGCCAGTTCGCGCAGCTTGAGGATCAGCGGATCACCGGCGAAGAACGCATTGAGTTCATCGGCCGTGGCGAAGCGCTCGGTGCGCTTGGCCAGCCCATCGAGGATGCGGTTGGCCGCATCAAGCACCGAACGCGCCTTGCGCTGGCGGTCATCCAGCAGCGCCTGCTTGTGCGTCTCGAAGGCCTCGACCAGCTCCTCGCGCTTGCTGAGGATGTCGCCGAGGAACTGCTCGTGCTCTCCGAACTGGCTCTCCAGTTCTTCCAGCTGCACCAGCAGGCGCGACAGCTGCTCGTCGGCCTTTTCCGGGTCGCTGGCCATTGCCAGCGCGCTGGTGATGGACTGCGAGAACAGGGCGAACTGCGCGGCGAACTGGGCCACGGCCTCGGCCGAACCGAGGGTGCGGCGCCGCTGCTCGGCACGCGTGCGCGCCTGGTTCAGGCGCCCGTACAGCGCGGAAATCGATTCGACCACGCGGGTACGCGCGGTGGCATCGTCCACCTTCAGCCCGGCCATCAGTTCGGACAGCATGTCCAGATTAACGGCCATGCCACGCATGCCGTCCAGCTGCTCGTCCAGCTGGCGCGCACTGCCGGCCTGCTGCGCAGCCTCGTCCAGCACCTGCAGGCGGCTGCCCAGCGGCGCCAGCGCGGCATCGCCGGCGAGGAATTCGCCGGTGGCGGTACCGACGCGGTCCTGCGCCTGCACCAGGTCGGCGGCCATCGCTTCGATGCGCGCGGTGTTGATGTAGCGCAGCTCGCGGATGGTCAGCAGGCGCCCGCGCAGCGCAGTGATCTCGTTCAGTGCCTCGACGAAGGCCTGCACCTCGTTCCAGTTCTGCGGCTGCAGCCGGCCCAGCAGGGCCTTGAAGCTGGCCTCCGCCTCGACCATCGCCTGCGCCGACTGCTCGCGGATGGACTGGACCTTCTCGTATTCGTCCAGCACCGATTCACCGGTGGCGCTGATCTGCCGCAGCAGCGCTTCGGCGCCGTCGCAGGCCTCGTCGCCCAACCAGTGGTGGGCATCGAACAGGCGGCGGGTATCGGCCACCAGGCGCTGGTAGCGCTGCACGGAAACATCCTGGCCGTCGATCTCGCGGGCCAGGTTGAACAGGTTGGAGATGCCACGCACCAGCTCGGCATTGCCGATGCGGCCCATGAAGGTGTTGCCGGGCGGACGGCTGGCGGCGAACTCGTCGCTGCTGAACGGCGTCTGCCAGACCTGCATCGGGTGGATGCGCGTGGGTTCGGTGCCCTCGGCATGGAACAGCACCATGCGCCCATCCTGCATGAACGCATAGCCGTGGCCGAACACGGGGTTCTGCAGCACGCGCTGGATGGTGTTGTAGACGAACAACGCCGAGCGCCCACCTTCGCGCTCGTAGAAGATGTACAGCACGTCCTCGCCATTGGGCGAACGGATGCTGCGCTTGAACTGCATGCCGGCCATCGAGGCATCGAAGGCCTTGTGCTCGCCGCCCTGCAGGTAATAGCCACCGGGGAAGATGACGCCATGGTCTTCGGGCAGCTGCACGCAGGCCTGGACGATGGCGTCGTTGCGCACGATGTCGCCGGTGAGCGTGTTGTAGATCAGCCCGCGCCAGACGGTTTCGCGGTACGGCAGCACCTTCAGCAGCAGCAGCGAACCGACACGGGCGAACTCGAACTGGGCGTCGTCCAGCGACTGCGTGCTGTCCTCCACCGGCTCGCTGTAGATGCCCTGCCCGGTCTCGGTGTTGTTCTCGACCTTGATGGTCAGGTCGCCACCGGTGGTCTCCACGAACAGGGTGTCGAGGATGTTCAGGTGCGAATGCCGGCCGTTGACCGCGAGGTCGCGGGTGGCTTTGGTCCATTCGAAGTCGAACGGCGGCGGCAGCGCGATATCGCGTTCGCCGCGCGCATCGAGATAGGTCAGCTCGCCTTCGCGCGACAGCGCCCAGCGGAACACGCGCACGTCGCTGCTGCGCTCGCCGATCTGGAACGAGGCCAGCAGCTTGTCGCCGACCACGATCAGCTGCAGCAGGCGCGCATGCTTGTAGTAGGAATACAGCTCGTTGAAGTCGTGCACGAAGCCGGGCTGGTCGAGGAAGCTGCCCTTCAGCTCCAGCGACGCGACGTCGTAGCCGTCCTTGCCCTGTACCAGCCGGTACAGGCCGAACACATCCTCGATGCGGGTGTGGGTCTTCAGCCCGATGTAGACGTTGTAGCCGAACAGCAGGCGGTCGGGCCCGACCTGGACGATGTCCCGGCCAACGCAGTTGTTCTCGCTGCGGATGCGGAACCGGCCGATCACTTCCAGCCGGCTGTCACCGAATTCGGCCAGGCGCTGGCGGTTGAGGGTCTCGGCAAGGGCCTGCAGGCGCTGGCCCTGCTCGCTGAGGCGGCGGCGCAGGACTTCGTAGGCACCGCCCTGGGCGACGGCCTGGTCGACGGTGTTGCCGCCGGCCTCCGGCGCGGTGATTTCGGCGGACGGATGGGTTTCAGACATCAGCAGGGTTCCGGCTCACGGACGGCCGGCCGTGGTCGCGGCCGGCGCGGGCGGGCGATGGCCGCAGCGGCCACCGCCCGGTGCATCAACGGGCGCTGTCGACCACGGCGGCCGACACGGTCGGCGCCACCTCGGCGTCCCCGGCGATCTGCCGCGGTGCCGGCTCGGCCACGGCCACGCCCAGGTAGCGCTGCATCAGCTCCTGCACGATAGGGCTCTTGCCGGCGAAGCCTTCGATCGACTTGCCCAGCGACACCGCCTTGACCAGGTTTTCGAACATGCCGCCGTCGCCACCGACCAGATCGATGTCGGCGTTGCGCAGCGCGCTGGCGATGACGTTGGCGTTCTCGCGCGAGACTTCCTTGCCCGCTTCGATGGAGGCCAGCGCCTGCTTCAGGCTGTTGTCCAGCATCATGCGGAACTCTTCGTGGCCACGCGCCTGGTCGCTCAGCGAAGCGATCGCCTCGAACTTGCGCACCAGGCCCTCGGCTTCGGCCAGCAGCTTCTTCTGCACCACGCCGGCTTCGGCGTTGCCCAGCGATTCGGTGGCGGTGGCACGGGCCAGGCCCATCTTCTCCTCACCCTGGGCCTGGGCCTGCAGGGTCTCGGCCAGCACGCGGGCCTCGTTGCTGCCCTGCTTCAGATTGGCTTCGGCCTTGGCTTCGATCACGCGGGCTTCGGCGATGCCGACCTTCTCGATGGCCAGCGCGGAGGCTTCACGCACCTGCGCTTCGGCCAGGCCCGGCGCGGCCTGTTCGGCACGGAACGCGTCGGCCAGCAGGCGCTTGGCCTCGGCCTGCTTGCCGGCCGCTTCGTGCTCGGCCTGGGCCAGGGTGGTCAGCTCCACGGCACGGTGCTTGGAGGCGGTCTCGCGTGCCTGCGCTTCCTTCACTTCGCGCACCAGCGATTCCTGCGCCTTGGCTTCGGCTTCCAGGATCAGCACCTGCTTCTGGCGGTCGGCCTCGGAGACCTCGCGCACTTCCTTGATGCGCTCTTCTTCCTGGGCCACGGTCTTGTCGATGGAGATGCGTTCGCGGGTGATATTGGCCACGTCCATCTTGCCCTGCTCGACCACCTTGTCACGCTCCACGCCCTGCAGCTGCACTTCGCGGTCGGTGGTGACCTGCTCCAGCTGGCGGGCACGCTCCACGCGCTCGGCTTCGATGGCCACCGCACGCTGGCGGTTCTGTTCGGCCACTTCCACTTCGCGCAGGCGGTTCTGGTCGCGGATCTCGATCAGCTGCTGTGCTTCGATGCGCGCGTTTTCGGACAGCTGGCGCTGCTCTTCCTGCACCTTGGCGGTCTCGGCTTCCTCGCGTGCGCGGATGGTCTCGATCTCGCGCTTCTGCCGCGCCTCGGCTTCGGCCTGCTGGCGCTCCAGGGCCAGCAGGGCTTCGCGCGCTTCCACGTTCTTCTTGGTGATGGCGAGCTTCTCGTTCTGCTCCAGCTCGTTGGTCACCACGTTCTGCGCGGCGGTCAGCTCGGTGATCTTGCGGATGCCCTGCGCGTCGAGGATGTTGAACTGATCCAGCAGCGACTTCGGGGTCTGTTCCAGGTAGTCGATGGCCACGTCTTCGAGCACGTAGCCGTTGAGATCGTTGCCGATGACCGCGATGATCTCGTCGCGGAATTCCTGGCGCTTCTCGAACAGCTCGGTGAAGTCGAACTTCTTGCCGACCGTCTTCAGCGCCTCGGAGAACTTGGCGTTGAACAGCTCATCCACCGCGTGCTTGTCCGACGCACGGTCGGCACCGATGGCCTTGGCCACGCGCAGCACGTCGGCCTGGGTTTCGTTCACCCGCAGGTAGAAGGCCACGGCGATATCGGCGCGCATGTTGTCGCGGCAGATCAGGCCTTCCTTGCCGCGGCGGTCGATCTGCAGGGTGATCAGGCTGATGCGCATCAGCTCGGCGCGGTACAGCACCGGGATGATCAGCGCACCGGTGAAGTGCACCTTGGGCGTGGCACTCATGTCGTTGACGATCAGGGCCACGCCCTGGTCGACCTTGCGGTAGAACGCCTTGAACAGTCCTGCCAGGCCCAGCAGCAGGCCTACGACGACGATGATCCCGATCAGGAAGGGGGCCGCGCCAGCGAAACTCATCAGTGATTCTCCTTGTTGCCCGGAAGCAGGTTGTCCTGGAAATCGAGGGCGACCGCGTCGGCGCGGACCACCCGGTAAAAGTGCTGTTCGGCCACGTGCTCGACCAGCACGATGCGCTCGCCACGCTGCAGTTCGATGTCGCTGCGCACCTGCAGGATCAGCCCGGCGCCGCCATCATCGACATTGGCATGGCCGCTGCGGGCGTCCACCCGCGGCGAGGCGACCACGCCCACCCGGCCCAGCAGGGAGGCCTGCGCAACCGGCTGCAGGCGCTGCAGGAAGCTGCGGATGGGCCGCAGCAGCAGTGCGGTGATCGGCACGGCCGGCAGCGGCGCGAGCACGGCCACCAGCGTGCCGAAGCCCCAGCGCAGCACGTCCGGCAGCGGCATCAGGATGAAAAGATGGATGAAATAGGTCAGCGCCCAGCCGAAGAACCCCAGCAGGGTGACCACGACCATGACCGGCACGCCGCCCAGCCCGAAGCGCTGCAGCAGGGCCGACAGGCCACTGAGGTCGGTGCCGCCGTCCAGCGCACCATCGGCGCCGAGGTCGCCGAAGCCATCATCGACCAGACCAAACGCCGCGAGCCCCCAATAGACCAGCGATACCGCCAGCAGGACGCTGTACGGCAGGGTCGGGTAACCGAACACGACGGTGAGGAATTCCTGCATCGCTTTGCCTTCCCGGGCTGGGGGCGCGTGACGCCCCGTTCGGAATCCGCCGGGGGCGGTTCCGTCGATCCCACCACGGCCTTCATGGCCATGGTTTCCCCCTCATCCTATGTGAAGAGGGCGTGCAGGGACAAATGTGAAGGCGCGTGCCGCCCGCAGGCGGTCACGCGCGGGGCTCGCGCTGGGACTACTCCAGCACGGTGCAGTCGGCGCTGCGCACTTCCTCGACGAAGGTGCGCATCTTGTAGCCGTCCTTGATGCCCGGCTCGACCTCGATGCCGCTGGACACATCCACGCCCCACGGCAGGGTAGCGAGGATGGCCTCCTTCACGTTTTCCGGGTTCAGCCCGCCGGCCAGCAGGAACGGGCGGTGCAGGCCGGTGGGAATGCGCGCCCAGTCGAAGGCCACGCCGGTGCCGCCACCACCGCCCGGAGCGTGGCTGTCGAACAGGAAGCCGGCCGCGCTCGGGTAGCGCAGCTGCAGCGTGCGTGCGTTGACGTCCTCGCGACCGCCCATGGCGATGGCTTTCAGGTAGGGCATGTTGAAGCTGCGGCAGAAGCTCTCGTCTTCCTCGCCATGGAACTGCAGCAGGGTCGGACGCACGGTGCGCAGCACTTCACGCACCTCTTCCTTGCTGTTGTTGCGGAACAGCGCCACCACGTCGACCATCGGTGCGATCGCCTGGCGCATCGCCCGGGCTTCGGCCGGGGCCACCCGGCGGCTGCTTTCACGGGCAAAGATGAAACCCACCGCGTCCACGCCCAGTTCGCCGGCCAGGCGCACATCGCCGGCGCGGGTCATGCCACAGAACTTGATGCGGGTACGGTAGTAGGAGCGGCTCATAAGGTGACCTCGGCAGGCAGTTGCCAGTTGTCGGGGTACAGCGGCCCCAGGAACACCAGCCCCTGCGGAGGTGCGGTAGGGCCGGCAACGGTGCGATCACGGCCGGCCAGCAGCTCGGTGATCCACTCCACCGGTTTCTCGCCGCTGCCGACCATTATCAGCGAACCGACGATATTGCGGACCATGTGATGAAGGAATGCATTGCCACGCACTGCCACCTCGATCACCTCGCCCTGGCGGCTGACCTGCAGGGACTGCAGTTCACGCCGCGCATGCAGGGCCTGGCACTGCACCGAGCGGAACGCACTGAAGTCGTTCTCACCGAGCAGGGCCTGGCCGGCGGCATGCATGAGGGTCTCGTCCAGCGCCCGCCGTTCCCAGCTCAGGGTCTGCCGGTCCAGCGCCGGGCGCACCTCGCGGTTGAGCAGGCGGTAGCGGTAACGGCGCGCGCGCGCCGAGAAGCGGGCGTGGAAATCATCGGCCACCGGCACGCACCAGCGCACCGCGATCGAATGCGGCAGGCGGGTGGTGGTGCCCAGCATCCAGGCGCGCGGGTCGCGCACCACGTCGGTATCGAAATGCACGACCTGGCACTGGCCGTGCACGCCCGCATCGGTGCGGCCGGCACAGACCACCTGCAGCGGCGCGTCGGCAACCGAGGACAAGGCCTTCTCCAGGCTGGCCTGGACGCTGGGTCCGCCCTCGCCCAGGTTCTGCCAGCCCCTGAAATCGCTGCCGTCGTACTCGACGCCGAGCGCGTAACGCATGTGCTGCTACCTCGATGTTGCGGGTGGAGAGGCGCTCAGGCCGGGTCGCGTTCGGACCAGACCGCCAGTTCGTTGCCACCGGGCTCGACGAACTGGAAGCGGCTGCCACCGGGGAAAGAGAAAACGGGCCGGACGACCTGCCCGCCGGCCGCGGGCACCGCGGCTTCGACCGGTGCCAGCAGGTCGGCATACAGCACCAGCAGCGGTGCGCCGGACTCGGCGCGCTGCGGCTGGCCGCGGAAGAAGCCGCCCTGCAGGCGGCCATCGTCGAAGGCGGTGTAGTCCTCGCCGTAGTCGACGAACGACCAGCCGAACACGGTCTCGAAGAAGGTACGGCTGGCGGCCGGGTCGGCCGAGGCGAACTCAACGTAGTCGATGCGGTTTTCGCGGCTCATGGGTGGCCCCTGTGGTCCAGTGGTCAGTCCAGGCGGGCGAGCAGTTCGCGCGCCTGGACCTGGCAGTGCACGTCGCCATCGGTGGCGACTTCTTCCAGCAGGGTCCGCGCGGTCTGCGCATCGCCGAGGTCCAGGTAGGCGATGGCCAGTTCCAGGCGCTCCTGGCCCGCGCGCGGGGCCCAGTCGTTGCTGCTGGAGCCTGCGGCCGGGTCCAGGTCTTCGCTGGCTGCCTCCACGGGCTGCGCCTGCTCGGCCTGCTCGGCCGGCAGATCAAACACGCCACGGAATTCCGGCTGCTGCTCGGCGTGCAGGGCATAGTCGGGCACGCCGATCCCATCGGCGGGCACGGGGGCCGCGTCGGCCGGTTCCGGCGCCACGGCCTCGGGTTCGTCCCAGCGCGGCGCGTCGCTCACCGCCGGCGGCAGTGTGTCGCCCTCGTCGGTGACCAGCGCCCCGACCTGCCAGGAGGCCTCGACATCGGCAGCGGGCTGCGCCACCGGTTCGTCCTCCGGCTCGACCAGTGCAGACGGCGCCTCCTCGGCCTGCTCGTCATGCGCGTGCTTGTCATGCGCGTGGACGACATGATCCTCTTCGATGGCCCAGGCCGGCATCGACGGTTCCTGGCGGCCGTCGTCTTCGTGGCCGGTGACCCAGGACGATTGTTCGGCCAGCGAATCGAGCGCAGCACCGGCAGGCACCGCAGCGGCCAGCGCCACGGCATCGCCCTCCTCGCGCAGCGGCGGCAGCGGCGACGGCTTGCGCCGGCGCAGCAGCCAGGCGGCGCCGGCCAC
>NZ_QETL01000122.1:0-10554 GCF_003105135.1 Stenotrophomonas sp. SPM
TGAACCTGTCGAAGGCTGGGCACTGTGGGTTTGCGGGGTGTGAGCCGCATGGATGCGGCGACCAAGGCTACATGGACGTACTTGCGCCGTCCCCGCAAACCCACAGTGCCCCGCCATCCCGCGGAATGCCGCTCTGGCTTTTGACGTTGACGTTGCCTCGGCAGGTGCAGGGCTGCAAGCCCTGCAAAACACCCCTACGAACTGCAAGAAAGCATCGAGCACCCGGCACGGTGATCCGCCCACGCCGGCCGCTTGCCGGCATAGTGCTCCAGCCCCGGCCGCTCCGTGTACGGATCACGCAACACGTCCTGCAGCGCATGCACGCCCCCCAGGTCGCCCTGCTCCGCCCGGTCGATCGCTTCCTGCGCCAGCCAGTTGCGCAGCACGTACAACGGATTGGCCGCCGCCATCTTCGCCAGCCGTGCCTCCGCCGTCAGCGGATCGGCACGCAACCGCGCCGCGTACTCCTGCAGCCACTGCTGCAGCGGCGCCCGCACCGCCTGCCGGCGCGCGTCGTGGTAGTACACCGCATCCAGCACCCCGACATCCGGCGCCGCCGCATCCACGCGCATCAGAGCGCGCCAGGCCAGGGTCATGTCCATCCCGCCTTCCTGCAGCAGCTGCTGCCAGCGCAGGTAGAGCTGCAGGTCTTCGTCATCGGCGGCCGCCAGGCCCAGTTTGGCCGCGGCATCGCGGCGGGTGCAGGCTACGAACGTGGACTGGAACGCGGCCAGCCCCGCCTGCAACGGCTGCACGTCGGCGAACAGCGGCGACAGCGCCTGCGCCAGCCGGTTGAGGTTCCAGTACGCCACCTGTGGCTGGGTGCCGAAGCGGTAACGGCGGCCCTGGGCGTCGGTGGTGTTGGGCGTCCAGTCCGGATCGTAATCCTCCACCCAGCCATACGGGCCGTAGTCGATGGTCAGGCCCAGCACGGACAGGTTGTCGGTGTTCATCACCCCGTGCACGAAACCGACGCGCATCCAGTGCGCCATCAGCTCGGCGGTGCGCACCGCGATCTGCGCGAACCAGTCGCCATACAGCGCCTCGCCCTCGCCCTGCAGCTCGGGAAAATCGCGGGCAATGCAGGCATCGGCCAGCTGCTTCAGCAGCGCGGTCTCGCCACGCGAGGCCGGCAGTTCGAACGTACCGAAGCGGATGAACGATGGCGCCACGCGGCAGACGATGGCGCCCGGTTCGGCGCGCGGGTGGCCGTCGTAGAACATGTCGCGCACCACGTCTTCGCCGGTACCGACCAGCGACAGGGCGCGCGTGGTCGGCACGCCCAGGTGATGCATCGCTTCGCTGCACAGGAACTCACGGATGGACGAGCGCAGTACGGCGCGACCATCCGCGCCGCGCGAGTACGGGGTCGGCCCGGCGCCCTTCAGCTGCAGCTCCCAGTGCCGGCCATCGGCGGCCACCAGTTCACCCAGCGAGATCGCGCGGCCATCGCCCAGCTGGCCCGCCCAGTGGCCGAACTGGTGGCCGCCGTAGTTGGCCGCCCACGGCTGCATGCCGGCGTACAACGCGTTGCCGCCGAATACCTCGGCGAAGTCATCGTCCTGCACGTCGGCCGCCTCGAAGCCGAGCAGCGCGGCAACCTCCGGCGACCAGGCCAGCAGGGTCGGCGCGGCGACCGGCGTCGGCATCACCGATGACCATGCGGCACCGCGCACTTCGCGGCGGCGCGGGCCGCTCTCGGGGTCGCCCGGCAGGGCGGTCAGCAGGCGGTTGTCGAAACGGGGAGCGTTGGTATCCATCCGCACAGGATGGGGGCGACGGGGCCGCGCCTCAATCGCCGCGCAGGGCCTGCAGGGCGCCGCCCTTGGCCTCGGCGCGCTGGTACGCCGGGCGCTCGCCGATGCGCGCGAGGAAGCCGCGCAGCGCCGGCTTGTCGTCCAGTCCGCCACCGCGGGCTGCGGCGGCCTGGATCGGGAAGCTCATCTGGATGTCGGCGGCGGTGAAACGGTCGCCCGCGAACCACGGGCTTTCTTCCAGGCGCCGCTCCATCCACTCCAGGTGCAGGCGCCGCTGCGGGCCGATGAAGCTGCGCTCGGCCTTGTCGGCAATGCTGCGGGCGATCGGGCGGGCAAAGAACGGCATCGGCGCACTGCGGATGCGGCCGATCACCAGGGTCAGCAGCAACGGCGGCATCGCCGAGCCTTCGGCGTAATGCAGCCAGTAGCGGTAGTCGATGCGCTCGGCAGCCTCGGCCGGCATCGGCGCGGGCGACAGCTGGCGATCGGTGTCGTAGCGGTCGGCCAGGTAGTCGAGGATGGCCCCGGACTCGGCCAGCACCAGATCCCCCTCCTGCAGCACCGGCGATTTGCCCAGCGGATGCACCTCGCGCAGCCCCGGCGGCGCCAGCAGCGTCTTCGGGTCACGCGGGTAGCGGCGCAGCTCGTAATCCAGCCCCAGCTCTTCCAGCATCCACAGCACGCGCAGCGAACGGGAATTTTCCAGGTGGTGGACGATGCGCATGGGCGGGCTCCTAGGGGGAGCGCGCATCGTACCGCGCGCCGGTGTGTGCGTTGCGCGCATAAAAAAACGCCGGAAGCTTTCGCTTCCGGCGTTTCTGGCTACCAAACGGTAGCAGACGGATTAGACCGCCTGCACCTGGTCAGCCTGCATACCCTTCTGGCCCTGAACGGCGATGAAGGTAACCTTCTGGCCTTCCTGCAGGGTCTTGAAGCCGGTGCCCTGGATGGCACGGAAGTGCACGAACAGGTCCGGGCCGCTTTCCGGGGTGATGAAGCCGAAGCCCTTGGCGTCGTTGAACCACTTGACGGTGCCGGTCTGACGATCAGACATTTGACTAACTCCTGAAACACATGTTGAAAAAATCGCAGCCACCGGGAATCGGGGCCGAGACTGAGTTGCAGGCGTTGGTAAAGCGGATCGATGAGCGGATCGTGAGATCAACTGCACCAGGCCACGATTCACGGTGACCCTAGCAAACACAGTGGGTCGAACGATACGCGTCTTTTGGGGAAAAAGCGATAGCCCTGACATTCATTCGCGTCGCCTGCCCCGCCAGGCGTGGCAAGGCTTGGCACCGGATCGAGGCTAAACCCGAGTCCCCATTCAGGATTTTCCTACCCTACACTGGGTAGATGACTGAAGCTGAAACCCAAGCTGAACACGGAAGACCGAGGATCTGGGTCGATGCAGACGCCTGCCCCGGCGTCATCCGCGACATCCTGTTCCGCGCCGCCGAGCGGGTCGGCCTGGAGCTGACCATGGTCGCCAACCAGTGGATCCGCACCCCACCCTCGCGCTGGCTGCGCTCGATCCAGGTGCCACAGGGCCTGGACGTGGCCGACAGCGCCATCGTCGAACGGGTGGCCGTCGGCGACCTGGTGGTCACCCAGGACATCCCGCTGGCCGCGTTGGTGCTGGAAAAGAAGGCCGTCGCCCTGAACCCGCGCGGCCAGCTGTACACCGCCAACAACATGGCCGAGCGCCTGTCGATGCGCAATTTCATGGAAGAACTGCGCGGCGCAGGCGTCCAGACCGGCGGCCCGCCGCCGTTGGGCCAGCGCGACCGCCAGCTGTTCGCCGCCGAGCTGGACCGCTGGCTGGCCCGCGTGAAGCCGTGAGGCTCCAACCGCGCTGATCAGCGCCTTTCCGGCACCTGCAACATGCGCTCGCTGCTGAACGCCCGCCGCTCCCCGCTCAGCGGGTCCTGGAACGCCAGGGCCCGCGCCAGCAGCTGCAACGGAGGCGCCTGCAGCCGGTCCACGGCCGGAAACAGCTGCGGATAGAGATCGTCACCAAGGATCGGCGCGCCCAGCGCCGCCATGTGCACGCGCAGCTGGTGCTTCCTCCCGGTTTCCGGCCGCAGCCGGTAATGCCAGATCGCCCCGTCGGCAGCCATCACCTCCACCTCGGTGCGCGCGTTCGCCTCGCCCGGCACTTCGGCCATGCGGAAGAACGGTTCGCCGGCCACGATCCGGCTCCGTCGCTGCAAGGGGAACTGCACGTCCGGCAAGGCCGGCGCCAGCGCCTCGTAGGTTTTGTCGATGCGCCGCTCGCGGAACAGGCGCTGGTAGGCATCGCGCGAATCCGGCCGCTGCGAGAACAGCACCAGCCCGGCCGTGAGCCGGTCCAGGCGGTGCAGCGGCACCAGGCCGGCGTTGCCGGTGTGCGCCACCAGCCGCGCCAACAGGGTTTCGCGCACGTAGCCGCCGGCCGGGGTGACCGGCAGGTAATGCGGTTTGTCGGCCACCAGCAGGTCCGCGTCCTGGTACAGGATGCGCTCGCTGAACGGAATGGACGGCTCAGCGCTGACCTCGCGGAAATACAGGATCTCCAGCCCGACCTGCCAGCGCTGGTCCGCCGCGAGTGCCCTGCCCTGCGCGTCCTGCACGCGGCCGCGCTGGAACCGGTCCAGCCACTGCGCACGGTCGATCCGCGGGAAACGCGCGCACAGCCCGTCGAGCAGGCACGGCCAGTCCCCCGGCGGCAGCTGCAGGCGGCTGGGCAGGATCATGGCGCGACCGCCCCAGGCGACGGCAACGCGGCCGCATCCAGCACCCGCCAGCCATCCCGCTCCCTGCCGTCGCCGCTGCCATCAGCCAGCGCCGCCAGCACCAGCGCCTGCATCACCGCAGGCAGATGCAGGTTGATCCAGCGCCCGTCAGCCGTGCGCAGGCTGCCATGGTCCAACCCGGCGTCGCCGGCCGGCCGCCCCTGTGCCGGCGCGCTGCTGAAGCGCATGCGCAGCCGGCGGCCGGGCGCGTAGGCGGCAAACACCACGCTGGCAGGCACCACGCCGGCTGCGGACGCGCGCACGCTGCAGACGAAGTCGGCATCGGCAATACGCAGGCGGCGGATGCGGGAACGGGTCATGCGCGGTCGTTGCGGGCGGGAAAGCGCCGCCAGAGTGCCACCGTTGACGTCCGGCAGACACCCCGACCACGGACACCCTTCGGGCAAACCTCTATCATGGTCGTCTTTAGTGCACGGATTCCCCATGGCCCTCACCGCCACCATCCGCAAGGCCGAGCTGCAGATCAGCGACATGGATCGCGGCTACTACGCGACCCACAACCTGACCCTGGCCCAGCACCCGTCGGAGACCGACGAACGCCTGATGGTGCGCCTGCTCGCCTTCGCCCTCAACGCCGACGACCGCCTGGAGTTCGGCCGCGGCCTGAGCACCGACGACGAGCCGGACCTGTGGAACCACGACTACACCGGCGACATCCTGCAGTGGATCGACCTGGGCCACCCCGATGAATCGCGCATCCGCAAGGCCTGCAACCGCAGCCGGCAGGTGCAGGTGGTGAACTACGGCGGCAATGCCTCCGAGATCTGGTGGAACAAGCAGGGCAAGGCCCTGGCCCGCTTCGACAACCTGTCGGTGGTCGACCTCGACGGCGCCTTCGTCGAACAGTGGGGCCAGCAGATCCAGCGCGCCATGCGGTTCAGCGTGCTGATCCAGGATGGCGAAGTGCAGATCATCAACGACCAGATGCAGCTCGACATCATTCCGAACTGGCGCAAGCGCGCCAAGGCATGAGCACGATCCGCCGCGACGTGCTGGTCATCGGCGCCGGCGCGGCTGGCCTGATGACCGCGATCACCGCCGGCCAGCGCGGCCGCCACGTGCAGGTGATCGACCATGCCAACAAGGTCGGCAAGAAGATCCTGATGTCCGGTGGTGGCCGCTGCAACTTCACCAACACCGGCACCACCCCGGCCAACTTCGTCTCCGCCAACCCGCATTTCTGCAAATCGGCGTTGGCGCGCTATTCGCCGTGGCACTTCATCGAGATGGTGGACAAGCACGGCATTGCCCATCACGAGAAGGAGCTGGGGCAGCTGTTCTGCGACATCTCGTCCAAGCAGATCGTGAAGATGCTGGTGGACGAGTGCCTGGCCGCGGGTGTGCAGATCCGCACCGACTGCAGCGTGCAGCGCATCGAGCACGGCAGCGATGGCTTCCGCGTGCACACGAGCCAGGGACTGTTCCATTGCGCCTCGCTGGTGGTGGCCACCGGCGGCCTGTCCATCCCGAGCATGGGCGCCACCGGCTTCGGTTATGAGCTGGCCCGCCAGTTCGGCCACCAGGTGCTGCCCACCCGCGCCGGACTGGTGCCGCTGACCCTCAGTGGCACCCACCAGGAGCGACTGGCCGACCTCAGCGGCGTCGCCCTGCCGGTCGAGGCGCGCTGCAACGGCAAGAGCTTCCAGAACTTCATGCTGCTGACCCATCGGGGCGTCAGCGGGCCGGCCATCCTGCAGATCTCCTCGTTCTGGCAACCCGGCGATGCACTGGAGCTGGACCTGCTGCCGGGCCAGGACGCGACCGAGTGGCTGCGGCAGATGAAGCGCGACCGCCCGGCGGCCGAACTGCGCACGGTGCTGGCCGAGGTTCTGCCCAAGCGCCTGGCCCAGCGCCTGTGCGAACACTGGCTGCCGGACCGCCCGGTGCGGCAGCTGGACGAACCGGTGCTGCGCCAGGCCGGGCAGCTGCTGGGCGCCTTCCCGCTGGTGGCCAGCGGCACCGAGGGCTACCGCACCGCCGAGGTCACCTTGGGCGGCGTGGACACCGCCGAGGTGTCGTCGGCCACGATGGAATCCAAGCGCGTGCCCGGCCTGCATTTCGTCGGCGAAGTGCTCGACGTGACCGGCTGGCTGGGCGGCTACAACTTCCAGTGGGCCTGGGCCAGCGGCCATGCCGCGGGCAGCGTGGTGTGAACCGCATCGCCGTTCCAGTGCTGCACGGGGCGCGCGCATGGACGGACTGGCGCGCATCGTGTATCTAGATTTGCAGATTGGGGAGCAGTGCATGCAGAACGCGAACGACATCACCATCAGGCTGCTGATCGTCGATGACAGCGGCGAGAACGCCGAAGCCATCGTCAGCACCCTGCGCAACAGCGGCATCGCCGTGCGCCCGTGGCGGCCGCAGGATGCGGCCGAGCTGTCGCAGGTGCTGGCCAGCCAGGCCATCGACCTGGTGCTGGCCTCCCCGTCGCAGGGCATCCCGCTGCCACTGGTGGCCCAGCACATCGCCGCCAGCGGCAAGGACATCCCGCTGGTCCTGCTGGCCGATCGCATCGACGAGGACGAACTGGTCCAGGCCAGCAGCAACGGCGTCCGTGCCCTCGCCCTGCGCCAGCGCAACGACCACCTGCTGGCGGTGGTGCGCGACCAGTGGGTCGACCTGCAGGCGCGCCGTGGCCTGCGCCGCATCGAGGCGCAGATGCGCGAGACCGAGCGCCGCTGCGATGCCCTGATCGCTTCTTCGCGCGACCCCATTGCCTATGTCCACGAAGGCATGCACATCCGTGCCAACGATGCCTATCTGGACATGTTCGGCTATGAGGACTTCGACGATATCGAAGGCATCTCGCTGCTGGACATGGTCGCCGCCCAGCACGTGGACAGCTTCAAACAATTGCTGAAGTCGCTCAGCCGTGGCGAGGCGCCGCCGCCGCAGTACCAGCTGGACGCGCGCCACCAGGATGGCAGCGCCTTCCCGGCCACCATGGAATTCACCGCCGCCACTTACGAAGGCGAGTCCTGCCTGCAGGTGGTGTTCCGCCGCCGCCTGGAACTGGACACCGAGCTGGCCCGCGAGGTCGAGGACCTGCGCCAGCGCGACCAGGTCACCGGCCTGCTCAATCGCCCCACCTTCATGCTGCAGGTGGAAGATGCGGTGGCCCAGGCCGGCCGCAGCGAGGGCCAGTTCGGCCTGCTGCTTGTCGAACCGGACCACTACGCGCGCCTCATCCCTGATATCGGACTGGACTCGGCCGACGCCCTGATCGGCGCGATGGCCGCGCTGCTGGCTGACGTGGTGGGCGATGACGCGCAGATGGCGCGCTTCGGCGAACACAGCTTCGCGGTGCTGCAGTCCGGCCCCTACGCACAGACGCTGGCCATGGCCGATCGCATCCGCGAAGCCTTTGCCGCACACGTGTTCACCATCGGCGCGCGATCGGCCACGGTCACCGTCAGCCTTGGCGGCGTCCAGGTGGGCGAAAAGATCGCCAGCATCGGCCAGGTGCTGGCGCGTGCCAGCGAATGTGCGCAGGCTGCTGCCGCCCTCGGCAATACCACGCGTATCTTCGACCCGGCCGCGGTCGACCGCATCGAGGAAGAGCGCGTGCAGCGCTGGGTCGCGCGCATCCGCGAGGCCCTGGCCGGCGACGGTTTCCAGCTGCACTACCAGCCGGTGCTGAACCTGCAGGGCGAGCCGCTGGAACTGTACGAGGCCTACCTGCGGCTGGAGCACAACGGCGAGCTGCTCAGCCCGACCGCCTTCCTCGGCATCGCCGAGGAGCACGGCGTGCTCGGCGACATCAACCGCTGGGTCGTCTCGCAGGCGATCAGCGTGCTGGGCGCACGTGCGCGCGCCGGCCATGACACCCAGATCCTGGTCAAGGTCACCCCCGAGTCGTTCGACGACCCGAAGATGATCGCCACGCTGCGCCAGCAGCTGCAGGCACAGGGCGTGCCGGGCGAGCGCCTGTGGCTGCATGCGCCGGAGGCGAAGGTGTTCACCCACCTGCGTGCCGCCCAGCAGTTCCTCGCCGACGTCGCCCCGCTGGGCTGCCGGATCGGCCTGGAGCAGTTTGGTTCCGGGCTGGATTCGTTCCAGCTGCTGGCCCACTTCGAGCCGCAGTTCCTCAAGCTGGATCGCGGCTTCACCAGTGACCTGGCGGCGACCCGCGAGAACATCGACCGCATCAGCCAGATCACCGCGCGTGCGCAGGAAGCCGGCATCCGCACCATGGCCGAGTTCGTCAGCGATGCCAACTCGATGACCCTGCTGTTCAGCGCGGGCGTCGACTACGTGCAGGGCGATTTCGTCGGCCCGGCACTGCCGTCGATGAACTTCGATTTCGGCTGAACCCGCTGATGCCGGCCAGCGGCCGGCACTACCACCGACCGCACAGGTAGCGCCGGGTCATACCCGGCGAGCGCAGCGGCATCCACGGCATCCGCCGGGCATGGCCCGGCGCTACCGTCTATCGCGTCAGGTCAGATCGACCAGGTTGGCGATCTTCACGTCCGGGTTGACGTCGGCTTCGTAATCGACGCCTTCCACGCCGAACCCGAACAGGCGCAGGAAATCGGCCTTGTAGCCGGCCAGGTCGCTGATCTCGTACAGGTTCTCGTTGGTCACCTGCGGCCACAGCTCCAGCACCCTGCCCTGCACTTCCGGGGCCATTTCCTTGTAGTCGGCGCGCAGGCGACCTTCCTCGTCCACCAGGGCGACGGTACGGCCCTGCCCATCGACCAGGTCGTGGCGCAGGCGGTCGACGGCCACGCCGTCAGCCTTGCCGCCGTAGAGGATGTCGTACAGCACGTCGAGCTGCTCGATGCAGCCCTCGTGGGTGCCCTGCGCCTTCATCACCTTGAACAGCAGCGACAGGTACAGCGGCATGGTCGGGATGGCCGAGCTGGCCTGGGTGACCACCGCCTTCAGCACCGACACGCGCGCGTCGCCGCCGATCTTCGCCAGCGATGCGCGCAGGCCCAGCACCTTGTCGTCGAGGTCCTTCTTGGCCGCGCCGATCGAACCGTTCCAGTAGATCGCCTGGGTGATCTCTTCGCCCACGTAGGTGAAGGCGGTGGTGGTGCAGCCGTTGGCCAGTACGCCGGCCTCGGACAGCGCATCGATCCACATCTGCCAGTCTTCGCCGCCCATCACCGCGACGGTGCCGGCGATCTCCTCGGCCGTGGCCGGCTGCAGGTGGGTCTCGGTCAGCACTTCCTTGTCGGTATCCAGGCCGCGCAGGACGATCGGCTCGCCGATCGGCTTCAGCGTCGAGCTGATGATCTCGCCGGTCTTGGGGTGCTTGCGGCGCGGCGCGGCCAGGCTGTAGACGACCTGGTCGACCTGGCCGAGGTCGGCCTTGATCATCTCGATGGTCTTGGCCTTTACTTCATCGGAGAAGGCATCGCCGTTGATGCTCTTGGCGTACAGGCCGGCTTCGTCGGCGTACTTGTGGAACGCGGCGGAGTTGTACCAGCCCGCGGTGCCCGGCTTGGTTTCGCTGCCCGGGCGCTCGAAGAAGATGCCGAGGGTCGCGGCGCCGCTGCCGAAGGCGGCAGTGATGCGCGCGGCCAGGCCGTAGCCGGTGGAGGCACCGATGACCAGCACGCGCTTGGGACCGTTCTGGATAGGCGGGCGGGCTCGGATGTAGTCGATCTGCTGCTTGACCGCGGCCTCGCAGCCGGTCGGGTGGGGGGTGACGCAGATGAAGCCGCGGACGCGCGGTTTGATGACCATGGATACCTCGGGTTGGCAGATGCGGCGCACGGGGCGCTCAGCAGGAATACGGGCGCGCGCAGGCGCGCGCGAACCGCAGGATCGTAGTGCGCGGGGGAAGAATGCACAACCGACGCTGGCGTAGGGTGGGGTTTGTTCTGCAGGGCTGCGCCCTGCACCCGCCGAAGCAACGGCCAGAGCCGAGGCAACAGCCAAAGCCGGTTTCCTGAGGGATGGCGGGGTGGGTCCGGTGGCAGGGGGCGCCGTGAACCCGTCCATGGGGGCTTGGTCGCCGCATCCATGCGGCTCACACCCCTGCCACC
>NZ_QETL01000123.1:0-10474 GCF_003105135.1 Stenotrophomonas sp. SPM
GGTTGAGGGGGTGTGAGCGCCATGGATGGCGCGACCAAGCCTCCATGGAAGGATTTACGGCGTCCCCCTCAACCGGACCCACCCCGCCAACCCTCAGCAAACCGGCTTTTGATGTTGACGTTGACGTTGATTCTGCAGGTGCAGGGCTGCAAGCCCTGCCAGAACACCTCCCCTCAGCTCTCGCAGCCGGCGAAGAGGTCGCGGTCGCGTTCGTACAGTGCAGTCTTCACCTGCATCAGCCCCAGCACCGACGGGAACAGGTTGTCGTGGTCGGTGTGCGCCGCCGAACGCTTGCGCAGGCACTGCAGGTCCAGCCCGCGGCTGCGGGCGAAGCCCGGCGAGAACCACATCGTCATCGGCACGCTGGTCTGCTCGGCCGGAGCGATCGCGTACGGTACGCCGTGCAGGAACAAGCCCTTCTCACCCAGCGATTCGCCGTGGTCGGACAGGTAGATCATCGCCGTGTCGTAGTCCTGCAGGCTCTGCAGCGTGCCGATCGTCTTGCTCAGGAAGTGGTCGGTATACAGCACCGCGTTGTCGTAGCTGTTGACGATCTGCTCGCGCGAGCAGCGGCCGATGTCACGCGTATCGCAGGTCGGCTTGAAGCGCGCGAAGGCGGCTGGGTAGCGCTCGAAGTAAGCCGGGCCATGGTTGCCCAGCTGGTGCAGCACCACCACCCGATCGCCCGGCTTGGCACGCACCTGCGTGGCCAGGTCCTGCAGCAGGATCTCATCCATGCAGCGGCCATCGGCGCACAGGCCCGGCGTGGTCGCGTCGGACAGCGACTGGAAATCAAGGCCTTCGCAGACGCCCTTGCAGCCGGACTGGTTGTCACGCCACAGCGGTGTGACGCCGGCGCGGTTCAATACGTGCAGCAGCGACTGGTGCGCGCGGATCTTCTTCTCGTCGTACTCGTGGCGGCCCCAGGGCGAGTACATGCAGGGCAGCGATACTTCGGTGCTGGTGCCGCACGAATGCATGTCCGGGAAATTGATCACCGGTGCCTGCGCCAGTTCCGGGGTGGTGTTGCGCCCACCGTTGAGGCCCCAGTTCTGCGCACGCACGGTTTCGCCCATCACGATCACCAGCAGCCGCGGCTTGCTGGTCGGCGCGCGCGGGGGGGCCTTGGCATCGGTGCCGATCGGCAGCTTCGGCGCGTGCTGCACCGGGTTGTCGCTGCGCAGCGCACGCGGCAGGCCCAGCAGCACGTTGGCCGGGGTGGCGAGGTAGCGGACCTCGCGCTGGTTGCGCATCAGCGCCGAGACATCCTGGAACGAGATCAGCGCGCCACCCACGGCAGTGACCGCCGCCACCAGCAGGAAGCCCACGCGCCACAGCAGGGTGCGGCCCCAGCTGCGGCGGCGCAGTTCCACCCGCCACAGCAGCACCATCGGCAGCACCGCCAGCAGCAGCACCGGCCAGACCAGCGAGGCCGTCATCAGCTCGCGGCTTTCCTTCGGGTCGGTGGCCAGCACGTTGCGCAGCATGTCCGCATCCAGGTAGATGTGGAACTGGCTCATGTAGTGCGCGGCGAAGGCGGTCACCAGCAGCAGCGCACTGGTCACGACCTTGGCATTCCAGCGCCAGACCAGGATGCCCAGCAGCACGCCGTGCGCGCCAAGCAGCAGCAGGAACAGCGACAGTGCGTAGCGCAGGCTGCCGGGATGGCTGGCCATGGCGCTGTGCCAGAACAGGCCGTTGCCGGCGACGGCGAAGAACAGGCTGGTCAGCGCGATCAGCGCTTCGGTGGACAGCTGTGGGCGCCATCGGTGAAGGCTGGCGAGCGCCGGCAGGCGCAGCGAACGTTGGACCGATGCATTCATGCACGCGCCTCCTGGCGGGTCGGACGTTCCAGCGTGCGCCGGGCCAGCAGCCGCTCCGTGATCAGGAACAGGCCCAGCGACAGCAGCCAACATAGCAGGGCCGTGGCAACGTCATGCGAAAGAAAATGGGCGCCGCGCAGCTGCTGGCTGATGCCGAACACCAGGCCGCTGCCGAGGCCGATCCACAGCCCCGCCCAGCGCCACAGCGGGCGCCAGAGCAGGGCGAAGAAGTACAGGCACAGCCAGGCATAGCCGGCGCTGGCATGGCCGGCCGGGAAACAGGCGCGCGCGGGCATGCCCTCGGGGCGGCTGGCCAGCAGGCCGATGAAGGGCTCGTGGCCGCCATAGCGCAGCAGGTCCCAGGGGCAGTCCATCGGCACCAGCGCCTTCAGCAGAGAGATCAGGCCGGTGCCCAGCGCCATCGCCACCACCACATAGAGCAGCGCCCAGCGCAGGGTGCGGTCGCGGCCGCGACGCCAGTGGTGGAAGCACAGCAGGATCGCCACCAGTGCGGCCGCCGTGCTCAGCCACTTGCCGCCCTTGTGCACGACCGCGCGGGTCAGCCAGGCATCCTGCAGTGCCCAGTGGCCGCCCTCCAGACGGAACAGGTGGTCGGCCACCCACTGGTCCCCCCCGAAGCCCATCAACAGCACGAACAGCGGAACGCCGACGGCCAACGGCAGCAGCAGGTGCGTCAGTGCGAAACGCGATGCCAGCCACGAAGGTGTGAAGGCAAAAGCCGGGACAAGGGGACGAGCGGGCATGCGGGAAGGGGCCATGGCAGGAATCCGCGGCCATGCTCGTCACCTTCATGTCGGAGAAGGGTCGTACATCTGTTCGCGCCGGGTTAACGCGGCCCCGGCGCGAGCCAGCGTTCAGTCTTCTTCTTCTGAAGCACCGGCACGTTCGGCATGGCAGCCGGCGTCCCAGGCACTGCCCGGCAGCAGCTGCCAGCGGTTCCGGTTGGCGATGCCGATGTCGATCACCTGGGCCGGATCGACGCAGGGGCTCATGGCCTTGTCCAGCACCAGCACCCAGCGCTTTTCCGGGGCCTCGGCCAGCCACGGGCCGGCATCGTGCCACTGCTCGGCCCAGGGGCGCTTGAAGCCGAACTCACGTACCCGCCGGTCGGCCTGCAGCAGGTTCTGTTCGCGCCATGCGACCAGCGCCAGCTCGGCATCCGGACCGATCCGCTTGCCGACGCGCTGCATCAGCGCCGAGGCCGAGGCGTAGGGGTCCAGCGTGGGCATCAGCACCAGCCCATACAGCATCCACAGCATGCCGTGGGTCAGCAGCACCAGCAGGGCCGCATGACGCACCCGCAGCCAGACCGACAGCGTGGCCACGGCAATGGCGAAGACCAGCAGGCCATTGCCCAGCACCGGCAGCAGCGAATCGGGCATCGCCCGTCGCGCCAGTTGGGCCTGCACCCAGTGGCTGTCGGTCATCATCATCACGCCCAGCGTGCCGGTGGCCAGCATCAGCACCATGCTGTAGCCGAACAGGTAGCGGCGCACGCACAGGCGGCGCAGCAGGCCCGGCAGCAGCGGGGCCACGGCCAGGGCCATCGCCGGCAGCATTGGCAGCACGTAGACCTCGCGCTTGCCCGGGCTGGCGCTGAAGAACAGCAGCACCAGCAGCGCCCAGCCCAGCAGCAGCCACTGCCGGCGGTCGCCGCGGCGCAGGCGGTGCCACCAGGGTTTGGCCAGCAGCGGCAGCAGCAGGCTGCCGGGCAGCCACAGCGTCAGGATCACCTGCAGGTAGTACCAGACCGGCTGGCGGTGGTGCCAGGCGTTGGCGTAACGGGTGCCGGTCTGCTTGAACAGCAGCTCGTGCGCATACGACTGCAGCGATGCGCTGGGTTCGTGCAGCAGGGCCCAGCCCAGCGGCGCCAGCCACACCGCCGTACCCAGCAGGAAGGCCGGCAGCAGCCAAAGCAGGGTGGCCGGGTGCGGGCCGGACACGGCCTGCCCGCGGCGGCGCTGGTGCAGCCACCAGCCCAACCACGGCAGCACCATCAGCAGCGGCAGGAAGCCCACACCCTTGGTAACCGTTCCCAGGCCAGCGGCGAAGCCAGCCAGCCACAGCGCAGGCAGGTTGCGGCGTTCACTGAGGTGGCGCAGCAGGCCCCACAGGGCCACGGTGGTCATCGCCACCAGCACCATGTCGATCTGTGCGCGCTTGGCCATCAGCCCGAACTGCAGCGTGCAGAACAGCGCCGCCATCGCGTACAGGGAATGCCGTGGCGACCACAGCCGTCGCGCCAGGTCCGAGACCAGCCACAGGCTGAGCAGGGCCGCCAGCAGCGAGGGCAGCAGGAACGACCACTGCCAGCTGCCGACCACCTGGTGGGCCACCGCCTGCAGCCACATGAACACCGGCGGCTTTTCCGCGTAGAGCTCGCTGCCGCGGTGCGGCAGCAGCCATTCCCCGCTGTCGACCATGGCCCGCGCGGCCAGCACGAAGCGCGGCTCGTCCGGCGGCTGCGGCTGGCGCATGCCGATGCCGGCGCCCAGCGAGACAATCATCAGCACCCAAAGCAGGGGCAGGAACCAGCGGCGGGGCAGGGCTACGGGCACAGCGGGCTCCGGGAGCAAAACGGCCATTGTCGGAAACAGGGCGTTGGAAAGGCGTCGGAGGCAGGCGCAGGGCGACCGCATTCCGACATGGTCAGCGCTACCATGGTACGAACTTCTGTGGACATTCCGTGCATGCGCCTGTTGGTGATCGAGGACAACCGCCAGTTGGTGGCCAACCTGTTCGACTATTTCGAGTCGCGCGGGCACGTCCTCGACGTGGCCCCCGATGGCATCACCGGCCTGCACCTGGCCGCCAGCCACCCCTACGACGCGGTCATCCTGGACTGGATGCTGCCACGCATGGAAGGGCCGGAAGTGCTGCGCCGCCTGCGTACGGACCAGGGTTCGGAAGTGCCGGTGATCATGCTGACCGCCCGTGACGAGCTGCCGGACAAGATTGCCGGCTTCCGCGCCGGTGCGGATGACTACCTGACCAAGCCCTTCGCCCTGCCCGAACTGGAGGTGCGGCTGGAGGCCCTGCTGACGCGCGCGCAGGGGCGCAACCCGCGCAGGCGCCTGCAGGTGGCCGACCTGGTGCTGGACCTGGCGACCCTGGAGGCCCAGCGCGGTGGCCACGCGCTGCATCTCTACCCGGCCTGCCGCAAGCTGCTGGAAGTGCTGATGCGGGCCAGCCCCGGCGCGGTTACCCGCCAGCAGCTGGAATTCGCCCTGTGGGGCGACGAGCCGCCGGATGGCGACCTGCTGCGTTCGCACGTCTACGAACTGCGCCGCAGCGTGGATGGCCCCTTCAACGACAAGCTGATCCATACCCTGCCGCGCGTCGGCTACCGGTTGGCGGCCAGTGGCAGTGCAGGCAGTGGAAGCGATGAAGAAAGCGCCTAAGCCGGGCCCGCTGTACCGGCGTGTGATCGGCTGGCTGCTGGGCTACCTGGCGCTGATCTCGCTGGCGGTGTTCAGCGTGGGCAACTACGTGCACGAGCATGCCGAGCATGCCGCTTGGCGCGCGCTGCTCAATTCCGAACTGGACAGCATCGTCGAGCACACCGAGCACGAGCCGCAGTACCACTGGCAGGATTCGGACACCCTCAGTCTGTACCGCTTCGACGAAGCGAACATGCCTGAAACCCTGCGCGACCTGCACCCGGGCCTGCATGACGGGGTGATGGTGGGTGAGCGCGAGACGGCGGTGATGGTCCGCGACACCGGCACGATGGGGCGGGTCGCCCTGGCGCTGGACATCTCCGACTTCCACGACCTGGAACAGTTCGCCACGCGCTGGGTGATGCTGGCCGGCATCATCATGGTGTTCGTCACCGTGCTGATGGCCTCGTTCGGCATGGAACGCGTGGTGCGCCCGCTGAGCCTGCTGGCCCAGCACATCGGTGCGCTGCGGCCGGGCGAGCAGGGCCAGCGCGTCGACGTCGACCCGCGCGGCAGTTCGGAACTGCACACGATTGCCGACGCACTCAATGACTACCTGGATCGCAACGAGCAGTTCGTCGAGCGCGAGCGGGTGTTCATCAGTACGGCCAGCCACGAGCTGCGCACGCCGATCGCGGTGATGACCGGTGCGGCCGAGCTGGCGCTGGAGCAGCCGGGCCTGCCCGAACGCGCGCGCCAGCAGATGCAGCGCGTGCTGCGTACCGCGCAGGGCGTGGAGCAGCTGATCGAGCTGCTGCTGGTGCTGGCCCGCGATCCGGCCCGGCTGGCCGCGCGCGCCGAGCGCATCGCGCTGGACCAGCTGCTGCCGGAGATCGTCGACGACCATCGCCACCTGCTGGGTGACAAGGACCTGAGCATCGGCATCCAGGCCGCACCGGTGGACATCGTCGCGCCGCTGGCGGTGGTGCAGGCCGCGATCGGCAACCTGCTGCGCAATGCAATCGAGAACAGCGGGCGGGGCCACATCGAACTGCGGCTGAGCGCGCAGGCGGTACTGACCCTGCAGGACCCGGGCCATGGCATGGCACCGGAAGAGATCGCCGCCATCCACGCGCGCATGGCCCGTGGCGAACGCGCCGACCGCGGTGGCATCGGCCTGGACCTGATCGCCCGCCTGTGCGAGCACCTGCGCTGGACCCTGCACCTGCAGCCCGTCGAGCCGCGCGGCACCCTGGTCACCCTCGACTTCGGCGCGTCGCGTCCCGGCTGACCGACCAGAGCAATCACCGCCCTTTCGGGCGCTCCACGTGCTGGTCGATCAGGATCACGTTGCCGTCCGGATCGGCCAGCTGCAGATACCCCGTGCCCTGTCCGTCCGGATCCGTGCGCGTGGTCAGCTCGATGCCCTGTGCATCCAGCGCCTCCTGCAGTTCGCGCACATCCTGGAACTCGCCCAGCTCCTGCCGGAACTGGTCCCAGCCCGGGTTGAAGGTCAGCAGATTGCCTTCGAACATGCCCTGGAACAGGCCGATGACGATGCCGCCATTGCGCAGCACCAGCCAGTTGCGTGCGGCATCACCGCCGGTCACCACGAAGCCCAGCGCTTCGTAGAACCCACGCGAGGCCGCCAGATCCTTCACTGACAGGCTGACCGAGAAAGCACCCAGTTGCATGACCTGCTCCGATGGCGATGGGCTGATTCTGCGCAGGTCGTGGTGCCGCGGCAAGCAGCGCAGCATGACCCGGCGTGAAGGCGATGTTAACCTCGGGCAGCGCCGCATCCTGCGGCGTTTTTTTCCGCTCTTTCGATCGACAGAGGATCCCATGCCGACCGAACCCGCTACTGCCCTGATCAGCAACGACATCGTGGGCCTCGGCCTGATTGCCGCCACTCTTGCCCTGATCTTCTGGGCGGCCAATGGCCCGACCCCGCTGCTGAAGAAGATCTTCGCCTGGGTGCCGGCCCTGCTGCTGTGCTACTTCATCCCCGCCATCTACAACACCGCCGGTGTCATCGATGGCCACAACACCGCGCTGTACAACCCGGTGGCCCGCGACGTGCTGCTGCCGGCCGCCCTGGTCCTGCTGACCCTGTCGATCGACCTGAAGGGCATCGCCAAGCTCGGCCCGAAACTGCTCGTGGTGTTCTGCGCCGGTACCGCCGGCATCGTGCTCGGCGCCATCGTCTCCTTCCAGACCATGAAACTGATCCACCCGGAAACGGTGGCCGGTGACACCTGGGCGGGCATGGCCGCGCTGGCCGGCAGCTGGATCGGCGGTGGTGCCAACATGGTGGCCATGCGCGAGGTGTTCGGTACCGACGCCACCACCTTCGGCCAGTTCGCGGTGGTCGACGTGGCCTGCGCCAGCCTGTGGATGGCCATCCTGCTGTTCCTGGCCAACCGTGCGCAGCAGATCGATACCCGCAACGGCGCCGATACCCGCGCCATCGATGAAATGAAGGCACGCATCAGCGCCTACGACGCACAGAACGCCCGTATTCCCAGCATGACCGACCTGATGATCATCGTCGGCGTGGCGCTGGGTGGCGTCGGTCTCGCCCATGCAATCGCGGCGCCGCTGGCGGGCTGGTTCAAGGCCAACGTCAGCTGGGCCAGCCAGTTCAGCCTGGACAGCCAGTTCGTCTGGGTCATCCTGCTGTCCACCGCGATGGGCCTTGGCCTGAGCTTCACCCGCGCGCGCCGGCTGGAAGCCGCCGGTGCCTCGCGACTGGGCACGGTGTTCCTGTATTTCCTGATCGCCTGCATCGGCATGCAGATGAATCTGCTGTCGCTTCTGGACCGGCCTTGGCTGTTCCTGTTGGGCGCGATCTGGATGGCAACGCATGTGCTGGTGCTGTGGGTCGTGGCCAAGCTGCTGCGTGCGCCGCTGTTCTTCTTCGCCATCGGCTCGCAGGGCAACATCGGTGCGGCGGCGTCGGCACCGGTGGTGGCGGCGGCATTCCATCCTTCGCTGGCGCCGGTGGGCGTGTTGCTGGGCACGGTGGGCTATGCCACCGGTACCGGCCTGGCCTATGTCACCGGATTGATCCTGAAGTGGATGGCCAACGCCTGATCACGCGGGGCTGCAGCGCCGAGCCCATGCTCGGCGGCTGCAGGGCCTGACGCATGCGCCTGCCGCTGCCGGAACTGTGCGGCGGATAACGGAATGTCGGGCGCGTGCCACGTAGCGTGGCGGCATGCGTCGCGTGGGGAAGCGGGGGGCTCGCGGCGCAGCCTCCGCTGGCGGCTGCCAGCTTTCCCGACAGGTATGTTCATGACGAATCAATGGATGTTTCGTGCATCGGCGCTGCTCGCGCTGATGCTGGGCAGCGCTTCGGCGCTGGCACAGGCCCCGCTGCAGGCGCGGCCCGCCGATGTGCAGGCAATCTCCGATGCCAGTGCGCGCGAGGTCGCCGCGCTGATCGCGCAACCGGGCTTCGCCGACACCGCGCTCTCGGCCCTGCGTGCCGCGCCGGAACGCGGCGTGGCGCTGCAGCAGGTGGTGACGCGCTTCGATCCGCAGGCGCGTACGCTGGCCAGCAGCAGCCTGGCCCGGCAGGACGGGCAGCTGCGGCTGCGCAAGGGCCTGCCGGAGCAGGGGCCCTCTCTGCTGCAGCTGCGTGCCTACGTGCCCGAAGGCACGTCGCTGGATGCCGTCGCGCCGCGCCAGCTGTGGGTGGCCAGCCTGCCGCGTGGCAATGACCGCGACTGGACCACGCTGAACGCCTACGACGCCCAGGGCCGTGCACATTTACTGGACGCGAGGCAGGCCCCGGATTTCCCCGTGCTGATCGTCGATGTCGACACCCGCCGCTCGGTGGCCGAGGGAATGGCCCTGGTCAACGCCGGGCTTCGCGCGCGTGGCCTGCAGTCGCCAGAGCGCATCAGCCTCGCGGCCAATGGCGCCAGCGCGTCGCTGGACATCACCCGGCTGGACCGCATCCGCCTGGCCGATGACCAGGAGCCGTGGGCCTTGGGCGCGGCGGAGGTGTTCGCTATCGTTTCCGGCCTGCAGGTCGACACGACCGAGCCGGAAATGGTCACGGTCGACATGCCGTACCTGGACTATGACAACACCGATTACACCCCGCAGCAGGCACTGGTGATCTGGGGCAACTACCGGTTCAACGCGGCCAACGTGCAGTTGTTCGAGGATGACGGCGACACCAACTATCAGGAGCTGCTGGTGGCCCTGACCACGGGCGTGAAGACCGCGCTGGGGGCGTTCGCGCCGGAGTATGCGGTGATTGCCGACATTGCCGGTGCGATCCTCAAGGCCATGCCGACGTCCTGGTTCGCCAACGACATCGACTACCTGGACAGTTTCTACCTGCTGCAGCGTGGGCAGGCGTACACCGATCGCATGGGGGCGGCCAACAACGCCAAGGTCACCCTCACGCCCATCACCCTGGTGGAGTAGGGCAGCAGGGCTTGCAGCCCTGCACCTGCTGGTAGTGCCGGCCGCTGGCCGGCAACCTCAAGATCAAGAGCCGAAGCTGCATTCCGTGGGATGGCGGGGTGGGTCTGGTTGAGGGGGACGCCGTGAACCCGTCCATGGGGGCTTGGTCGCGGCATCCATGCCGCTCAAACCCCCTCAACCGGACCCACCCCGCCTTCGACAGTTGGCCGCGATCTGTCGGGACGGCGTTCTGCTCTGGTGGGTGCCGACAGTTGGTCGGCACGGGGTCGGATCCCGTTGCGAGGCAACGGGCTCTGACCCCAGTGGAGGCGTCATTTCACCGGCGTCGGTTTTTTGGCCTATGGCTGCAGGGTCCAGCGGCCGGAATTCTGGCGCTGCCGGGGTGCCAGCGGGCCGTCGTGCTGGGTATGGATGAAGCGGCCCTGGTGGTCGGTCAGGCAGGTCAGCAGCAGGGTGCAGCGGGCGGGACCGGTCGGGTGGTTTTCGGCCATCTGGATGCCTGGCCAGGCGCTGGTAGCGGTAGCTGCCGCCGATGCGCAGGCCTGTGCCACGGATGTCCAGCACGTACTGGTTGCCGGCAAAGCTGACCTGCACCGGGTCGCTGAGGTTGGTGAACTGCCGTTGTTCAAGCGTCGTGGGTAGGCTGTAGTCGGCAGCGCTGGCCAGGGCGGAACAGAGCAGGGCGGCAATCAGGGGCAGGCGGTGCATGGCGGAACCTCCTTGGGATGGTCCGGTCATGCTCGGCAGTGGCGCGTGCTGTTGCCTGTAGGACTACGTGCAAATGCAAAGGGGTCGGAGCCCTTTCCG
>NZ_QETL01000124.1:0-10400 GCF_003105135.1 Stenotrophomonas sp. SPM
CAGCCGAGCATGGGCTCGGCTCTACGGAAAATCAGGAGCAGCCGAGCATGGGCTCGGCTCTACGGAAAATCAGGAGCAGCCGAGCGTGGGCTCGGCTCTACAGTCGGCAACCCCGCCATTCCGTCATGTCTGCATAATGTTATATAGTAACATTTCTATCCACAGCCCTCCGCCCCGCATGAACCCTGTTTCCCGCGCCGACCGCCGCCTGCCGGTCACCGTGCTGTCCGGCTTCCTCGGCGCCGGCAAGACCACCCTGCTCAACCAGATCCTGCGCAACCGCGACGGGCTGCGCGTGGCGGTCATCGTCAACGACATGAGCGAGGTGAACATCGACGCGCAGCTGCTGCGCGACGGGGGCGCCGAGCTGCGCCGCACCGAGGAAACGCTGGTCGAGTTCAGCAATGGCTGCATCTGCTGCACACTGCGCGACGACCTGCTGCAGGAAGTGCGACGCCTGGCCGACGCCGGTCGCTATGACTACCTGCTGATCGAATCGACCGGCATCGGCGAGCCCATGCCGGTGGCCGCCACCTTCGCGGTGCGCGACGAACAGGGCTTCAGCCTGAGCGACATCGCACGGCTGGACACGATGGTGACGGTGGTCGATGGCAGCGCGTTCCTGGCCGACTTCGGTTCGACCCTGCGCCTGGCCGAGCGCGGCCAGCAGGCCGGCCCGGACGATGACCGCGGTGTGGTCGACCTGCTGTGCGAGCAGGTGGAGTTTGCCGACGTGATCGTGGTGAGCAAGGTCGACCAGACGGACGAGGACGTGCTGCAGGACACGCTGGCGGTGCTGCGTGGCCTGAACCGTGATGCCAAGCTGCTGCTGTCGTCGTTTGGCGATGTGCCGCTGCGCGAGCTGCTGGATACCGGCCGCTTCGATTTCGACCGTGCGCAGCAGGCGCCGGGCTGGGTGAAGGAACTGCGTGGCGAGCACACGCCGGAGACCGAGGAATACGGCATCGGCAGTTTCGTCTATCGATCGCGCCGGCCGTTCCATCCGGGGCGTTTCGCCCGCGCGCTGCAGCAGGGCATGCCCGGGGTGATCCGCAGCAAGGGCTGGTTCTGGCTGGCCAACCGCATGGACTGGGTGGGCGAACTGAGCAGCGTGGGTGCGGCGACGCGCACGCAGGCGGCTGGCTTCTGGTATGCGGCGCGAGAGCGCGTGCGTGCCGGCGAAGAGGACACGACGCCGCTGCTGCCACCGACGCCGCTGCCGTACAGCGACCTGGGCTGGGCGCGGCAGCAGGCGGACTGCTGGAGCGCGCCGTTGCCGGGGTTGGAGGAATTCCCCGATGGGGATGCGCATGCGGCGATGGCGCGTCTGTGGCACCCGCTATGGGGTGACCGCCGGCAGGAGCTGGTGGTGATTGGTGTGCACATGGATGAGCGCGCGGTGCGTGCGACGTTGGATGCGTGCCTGCTCAATGACGGTGAACTGCGCGCCGGGCCGTTGTTGTGGCAGCAGTTGCCGCAGGCGTTCCCGGTGTGGAAGCGTTGAGGGCAGAAGCATCCACGCCATGCGTGGATGGCGGGATCATCGGGCGGGGGGCAGAGCCCTTCTGCTTGGCAAAAGGAATCCGGCCCGGGGTCTGCGTCGCGCCACTGCCAGCCATCAGGCCCCACCCGCAGCACCTGCGTCGGCCGTAACGCGCGCAGCAGGTGGGCGTCATGGCTCACCATCACCAGGCCTCCTTCCCACGCACCGAGCAGTGACTCCAGCGCCTGCAGAGCGGTCAGGTCCAGTGCGTTGCCGGGCTCGTCCAGCAGCAACAGCTGCGGTGCCGGTTGCGCATAGAGCACGCCGGCCAGTGCGCCCTTTACCCGTTCGCCATCGCTGAGGCTGCTGGCCGGCCGCTGGATGCGCTGTGCATCCAGCCCGAGCAGGGCCAGCCGCGTGCGCAGCTCGGCGGGGGCAGCCGTGGGATTGGCCGACTGCACCGTATCGAGGATGCTGCGCTCGCCGGCCAGCGCCAGCAGCTGCTGGTCCAGCAGCGCCAGCGGCGCATGCCGCTGCACCTCGCCCGCGCGCGCATCCATCTGGCCCGCCAGCACGCGCAGCAGGGTGGACTTGCCGCTGCCGTTGTCACCGACCACGGCGATGCGCTGGCCACGGCGGAGATCCAGCTGCAACGGTGCGCTGCAGCCATGCGGCAGCACCAGGTTGTGGGCCTGCAGCAGCCGCGTGCTGCCACGCTCGCCTTCGCTGGCGAACAGTGCAAGTTCGGGTGCCGCCTGCGCGGCGGCAGCGGCACTGCGCAACTGCTGCGCGCTGGCCTGCAGGCGGTCGGCCTGGATCTGCTGCGCACGACCCTGGGTGGCCTCGGAACGCTGTTTCTGCCCGCCCAGCAGGATCGGTGCCTGATTGGCCTGCTTCGCATCGCGGTTGCCGCGCGCCTGCCGCTGTTGCTGGCGCTCTTGCTGTTCGCGTGCGCTGCGCTGCTGTTGGCGGTGCTGGGCGCGCGCATGGTCGAACTGGGCGGCTGCGGCATCGCGCTCGGCGGCGCGTGCCTCGGCGTAGTGCTGCCACGGCCCGCCATAGCGATGCAGCCCGTGCGCATCCAGTTCCACGATCTGCTGCATGTGGGCCAGCAGCTCGCGGTCGTGGCTGATCACCAGCAGCCCGCCCGGCCACTGCTGCAGCTGCTGGTACAGCTGCTGGAGGTTGCGTGCATCCAGATGGTTGCTGGGTTCGTCGAGGATGAGCCAATCGGCACCGCTGGCCCATGCGCCGGACAATGCAACGCGCATGGCCTGGCCACCACTGAGGCGCGCGGCCGGCTGTGTCGGCTGCAGATCATCGGGCAGGCCGAGGGCACGCCACTGCTGTTGCAGGCGCTCGCGCAGGTCCCAGCGATCACCGATGCAGGCGAACTCGGCCTCGTCGACGCTGCCGGCTTCGATGCGTGCGAGCGCGGCCAGTTCAGCGCCGACGCCGGCCAGTTCGCCCACGGTGCCGCGTGGCGGGTAGCCGGGCGTGGGCAGCAGGAAGACCCGGCCGCTGCCGCGCACCTGGCCGCTGTCGGGCGTCAGTTGCCCGGCCAGCAGGCGCGCGAGCACGCTCTTGCCGGTGCCATTGGCACCGACCAGACCGGTGGCCACCGGTTCAAAGGAAAACGAGAGTTCGGAAAACAGCGATCGGCCATCGGCCAACCGATAGGACACGCGATCGAGCGCGAGGGAATGCGTGGTCATGCGACCTCCATGGGATGCCTGGTTCTCCCCTGCGCACAGGGGCGGGAAGAGTCGGGCCGTCTAGTGGAAAGACGGCGGCATCACTGGCGCATTGGTCGCGAGCCTCTTGGAGGAATGAGGGGATTATAGCGCCCGCAGGGCATGCCAATTGTAGAGTCGAGCCGTGCTCGACTGTTCTCGAAGCGCAGTCGAGCATGGCTCGACTCTACAAAAGGCGATCAGGGCACGGTATCCAGAAGAGCGATCAGGGCACGGTATCCAGCCGCGCGCCAATGAAATCGATGAACACACGCAGCTTCGGCAGCACATGGCGGCCGGAGGGCCACAGCAGGTGGAAGGTGCCGCAGGAATGCACGTGCTCATCCAGCACGGTGACCAGGCGGCCATCGGCGATGGCATCACGCACCGAGTGCACCGGTACGAAGGCCAGGCCGATATCGCGCAGGGCCAGTTCCACCCGCGCTTCGATGGTGTTGGCGACCATATGCACGGGCAGTTCCTGTGCTGCCTGTTCGTCTGGCCACTGGATCGGCCACGGCTCCAGCTTGCCGCTGCTGGGGAACCTGTAGTGCAACAGCGTGTGCTGCAGCAGGTCGGCCGGCACCTTGGGCACGCCGCGCCGCTGCAGGTAGGCCGGTGAGGCGACGATGCGCCGCGGAAACACGCCCAGGCGCCGGGCGTTCATCCGCGAATCGCTGGGCTCGCCCACGCGCAGTACGGCATCGAAGCCTTCTTCGATGACATCGACCAAGCGGTCGCTGAAGTCGAGATCAAGGCGGATGTCCGGGTAGGCGGCCATGAAATCGGCGAGCAGCGGCAGGGTCAGGTCGCCCACCAGCGGCAGGCTGATGCGCAGGGTGCCGCTGGGTGCGGCGTGTGGCTGGGCCAGCTCAGTGCGTGCGGCATCGCGCTCGGCGAGGATGCGGCGACAGCGCGCCAGGAACAGCTGGCCCTCGGCGGTGAGGGTGATGCTGCGCGTGCTGCGATGGAACAGGCGTACGCCCAGCGCGTGTTCGAGCCGCGCCACGCACTTGCCGGCGGCCGAGGCGGAGATGCCCTGCAGGCGGCCGGTCTCGACGAAGCTGCGGGTGTCGGCTGCATGCACAAAGGTCTGCAGGTTGGCGAGATTGTCGAGGACGGACATGCGGAAGCGCGGCGGGAAAACCGCAGGGTAGGGCCAGTTGCAGCGGGCGGCCAGCGGGCCGTTGCAACACTGCGGTGCAGGTCCTGTGCGCCGTGGTAGTCCGCGCAGGCCGCCGATTGCGGACCTGGGGGTCCACGAAGCACGGAGCGCTGACCCGCTTTTTGCCGAGGCGCTGGCTGCCTAACGTGGCGACCCTCCCCCAAAGGATTGCCCCATGAGCGCTCTTCCTGTCGACGAACCCACGCCCACATTGCCCGGCGTGGCCCACGTGCTGCAGCAGGCCCACCCGCAACGCCTCGTGGGCGCGGTGGTGCTGGTACGCGAGCATGGTGTGCTGCGCCATGCCAGCGCCACCGGTCTGGCCGACCGTGAGGCAGACACGCCGATGCAGCGCGACCAGCTGTTCCGCCTGGCCTCGGTGAGCAAGCCGCTGCTGACCACCGTGATCCTGCGCCTGGTAGCCGACGGCGTGCTCGACCTCGATGCCCCCGTGCAGCGCTGGCTGCCGACCTTCCGCCCGGCGCTGGCCGATGGCAGCGTGCCGCCGATCAGCCTACGGCAGCTGCTGAGCCACACCAGCGGTCTCGGCTATCGCTTCCTGGAAGCGGATGCGCAGGGGCCGTATGCGCGTGCCGGCGTCAGTGATGGCATGGACGCCAACCCGCTGAGCCTGCAGGACAACGTGCAGCGCATCGGGCAGGTACCGCTGCTGTTCGCACCGGGCAGCCAGTGGCTGTACTCCCTGGGCGTGGATGTGGCCGGTGCCGTTGCCGAAGCCGCGAGCGGACAGACGCTGCAGCAGTTGTTCGAACGCCTGCTGGCGCAGCCGCTGGGCCTAGGCGATACCGGCTTCCGTACCGCGCAGGGCGCGCGCCTGGCGACGCCCTATGTGAGCGATGCGCCGCAGCCGCATCGGCTGCAGGAAGGCGAGGTCGTCGCGCCCTTCGACGGCACGGTGGGCATCGAATACAGCCTGGCGCGCGCCACCGACGCCAGTCGCTACGCCTCGGCCGGTGCAGGGCTGGTCGGCAGCGCCGATGAGGTGATGACCGTGCTCGAAGCGCTGCGCGATGTACAGGCGTCTGCGTTGCTGCCGCCGGAGCTGGCTGCAGAGATGGGCCGCGTGCAGGCCGGCGAGCAGGGGCCGCCCGATCCGCCGGGCTGGGGCTTCGGTCTGGGCTTTGCGGTGCTGCGTGATGCGGCCGCTTCGGGCACGCCGCAGGGCGTGGGCACCTGGCGCTGGGGCGGTGCCTATGGCCACAGCTGGTTCGTCGATCCCGCGCGCGGCCTCAGCGTGGTGGCCCTCACCAACACCCTGTACGAGGGCATGCACGGCGCCTTCGTCGATGAGCTGCGCAATGCGGTGTACCGCGATCTGGAGGCGGTGCGATGAGCGGGCATGCCGTCGATGCGTCGTCGCCTGCGGGCGAGGCCACGCGTCTGCCGTGGAACGGGCTGCTGGCACTGGCCGGTGGCAGCTTCATCACCCTGCTGACTGAAACCCTGCCGGCCGGTGTGCTGCGGCCGATGGGGCAGAGTCTGGGCGTGAGCGATGCCGCGGTGGGGCAGCTGGTGAGCGTTTACGCGCTGGGCTCGGTGCTGGCGGCGTTGCCGATGACAGCGCTGACCCAGCGGCTGCCGCGTCGGCCCTTGCTGCTGGCGGCGATTGCCGGCTTCGTGGTGGTCAATGCGCTGACCGCGGTGACCAGCAACTACACGCTGCTGCTGGTGGTGCGCTTCCTGGCCGGCGTGGGTGCGGGCCTGCTGTGGTCGCTGGTGGCCGGCTATGCCGCGCGCCTGGTGGTGCCCGAACTGCAGGGGCGGGCGATTGCGGTGGCGATGGTGGGTTCACCGTTGGCGCTCTCGCTGGGGGTGCCGGCAGGCACGCTGCTGGGCCAGCAGATTGGCTGGCGCTGGGCATTCGGGCTGATGGCGCTGCTGGCGGTGCTGCTGCTGGGCTGGGTGCGCTGGGCGGTGCCTGCGCTGCCGGCAGCCGGTGGAGGCCAACGCACGCCGCTGGGCAGCGTCTGGCGATTGCCGGGGGTACGCAGCACCCTGCTGGTGATGGCGCTGTACGTGCTGGCGCACAACGTGCTCTACACCTACATCGAGCCGCTGGCGATCCTGGCCAACGCGCAGCACTGGCTGGACCGCGTGCTGCTGGCATTTGGCGTGGCGGCCGTCGCCGGCATCGGCATTGCCGGCTGGGGCGTGGATCGCCATCTGCGCGCGCTGGTGTGGGCCGCCGTGGCCGGTTTCGTGCTGGCGGTGCTGGCCCTGCTGCTGTGGCCGGGCGTGCCGCAGGTGCTGCTGCTGGCCAGCGTGCTGTGGGGCGTGGCGTTTGGCGCGGTGCCGACGCTGTTCCAGACCGCGGTGGCGCGGCGTGCGGGCGCGGCGGCGGACCTGGCGCAGTCGATGCTGGTGACCGGCTGGAACCTGGCGATTGCCGCCGGTGGCATGGCCGGTGGCGTGGTGCTGCAGTCGGTGGGGGCGGGGCAGCTGGCGTGGTTGCCGTTGCTGCTGCTGGCGGTGTGCGCGGCGTGGTTGTGGGCGCGGCCGAAGGCCTGGGTGTAGCGGCCATTGCATGTGGATGCCGGCCAGCGGCCGGCACTACCAGGGCGGTTTCATCCACGCATGGTGTGGATCTACTGGCCGTTACTCTTCCGCGGCCGCCCGCTCGATGGGCACGCTGCGCGGGTTCTGCATGTCCTCCCGCGCGGTGCCGTAGCGCTGCTGGCGCTGGTGGTGGAAGGCGATGAACGCATCACGCGGCAGCGGTCGCGAGAACAGCCAGCCCTGCCCGAACTGCACCTGCTGGCTGTGCAGGTAGGCCAGCTGCGGTTCGGTCTCCACGCCCTCGGCCACCACCCACAGGCCCAGCTCCTTGGCCATGTCGATGATGTGCGGGGTGACCGGGCTGGTCGCGCTTTCGGTGCCGATGGCATCGACGAACGACTTGTCGATCTTCAGCGCGTCAAGCGGCAGCTGCTCCAGGTACTGCAGGCTGGAATAGCCCACGCCGAAATCATCGATGGCGATGCTGTGGCCGGCACGGCGTGCGGCGGCCAGCATGGTGCGGGCGCGGTCGGCATCGAGGAAGCCGCGCTCGGTGGCTTCCAGCCAGATCTGCTGAGGCAGGATGCCGCTGCCGGCCATTCGCTGGGTGATCGACTTCAATGCGCGGCCGCTGATGATGTCCTCGGCCGCAAGGTTGATGGCGATGTGCGCGCTGCGGTCATGCACCAGCAGTTCGCGCATGTCCGACACCACGTTCTCGATCACCAGGTCGGTGAGTGCGGCGATCAGGCCGTGTTCCTCGGCCAGCGGCACGAAGATGTCCGGGCGCACCTGGGTGCCGTCGGGACGCTGCCAGCGTACCAGCGCCTCGGCACCGACGCAGATGCCGGTCTCCAGTTCGATGATGGGCTGGTAGTGCAGGTACAGCTCGCGGCGGCGGATGGCGATGGACAGTTCGCCGCGCAGCGACAGCCGACGGCGCGACAGCCAGATCACCACGCCGGCACCGGCAGCGGCCAGCAGCAGGCCCACCGGCACGAACAGCCAGGCCTGCTGGCGGAAGGTGGCGGCCAAGGCGGTACGCGGGCCGGTGGCGATGGCCAGCCAATCGTTGTTGCGGGCCGTGGCGTACAGGGTGTCGTCGTCCAGGCCCTCGCCGGGCTGGCGCAGCTGCTGCAGCAGCAGGTCGGGGTTGATGCCGTCCTGCTTGGACAGCAGGCGGCCGTCGGGGCTGGCCAGGGCCAGACGCACCTGCGGATCGGCGATGACATCGACGAAGCGGCGCGGGTCGACCAGCGTGTCGTAGGAGCCGTACAGGATGGACAGCACCTTGCGCTGCTCGGTGGACTGCGGGCGCACGTCCACCTTGATGCCGGCGCCATCGCTGGTGACATGGTCCGGGGTGGGCTGGCTGACATCGCCCTCGAACATGCCCCATGAGGTGCAGCGCAGCTTTCCGCCCTCGAAATAGCCCATCTGGTCGACTGAGGGCGTGGTCATCACCAGCGTCTGCATGCGCCGCACGTGCTCGGGGCTGCAAGGCGGCAGGCGCGAGGCTTCGGCGGCCTTCAGCACCGCCAGTGATTCCTGGTAGGAGACGTCGGCGCGGCGCAGGGCGCGCTCGGCGATCTCGTGCAGGCGCTGCTGTTCCAGCCCGACCGCGCTGTTCCAGGTGGCGTAGACCATCGCAGTGATCGGCACGACCGCCGCCAGGATCGCCAGCAGGATCGCGGCGATGATGACGCCCAGGCGACTCATGGCAGGTTTTCCAGGGGGCGGGGCAGGGCGCTGCGCATGGCGGGCCGGTCCTTGGTCGGATGCACTATCTGAGCATGTTGCAGGCCCGGGGGGAATGGTTGGGTCGCGTGTGCTTCCGATTTGACGCTTTCAGCCCTTCCAGCGCTGGCGCTCGGCACCGCAGAGGACTACCGTCGGAGACTTCACCCGCCCCTTCACCCGCCCCTTCCCGCGCCCATGACCGAGCCCGCCACGCCCCCCGAACACCTGCGCCGCAGCCTGTCCAACCGCCACCTGCAACTGATCGCCATCGGCGGTGCCATCGGTACCGGCCTGTTCATGGGGTCGGGCAAGACCATCAGCCTGGCCGGTCCGTCCATCCTGTTCGTCTACCTCATCATCGGCGCGATGCTGTTCTTCGTGATGCGCGCGATGGGCGAGCTGCTGCTGTCCAACCTGCAGTACAAATCCTTCATCGACTTCTCCACCGACCTGCTCGGCCCCTGGGCCGGGTTCTTCTGCGGGTGGACGTACTGGTTCTGCTGGATCGTCACCGCCATCGCCGATGTCATCGCCATCGCGGCCTATGCGCAGTTCTGGTTCCCGGAGCTGCAGGCGTGGATACCGGCACTGCTGTGCGTGATGCTGTTGCTGGGCCTGAACCTGGTGACGGTGAAGCTGTTCGGCGAAATGGAGTTCTGGTTCGCGCTGATCAAGATCGTGGCCATCTGCGCGCTGATCATCACCGGTGCCGGTCTGGTGGCCTGGGGCTTCACTTCGCCCAGCGGGCATACCGCCTCGCTGTCCAACCTGTGGAACGACGGCGGCATGTTCCCGATGGGCCTGGTCGGCTTCTTCGCCGGTTTCCAGATCGCGGTGTTCGCCTTCGTCGGCATCGAGCTGGTGGGCACCACCGCCGCCGAAACCGCCGACCCGGAGCGCAACCTGCCCAAGGCGATCAACTCGATCCCGGTGCGCATCATCATCTTCTACGTGCTGGCCCTGGTGGCGATCATGGCGGTGACGCCGTGGCGCCAGGTGGTGCCGGACAAGAGCCCGTTCGTGCAGCTGTTCGTGCTGGCCGGCATCCCCGCCGCGGCCAGCCTGATCAACTTCGTGGTGCTGACCTCGGCCACGTCGTCGGCCAACAGCGGCATCTTCTCCACCAGCCGCATGCTGTACGGCCTGGCTGAAGAGGGCCACGCCCCGCGTGGTCTGTCGCGCCTGTCGCGCGCGGCGGTGCCGGCCCGCGGCCTGCTGTTCTCGTGCCTGTGCCTGCTGGGCGGCACCCTGCTGATCTACCTGATCCCGAACCTGGTGACCGCCTTCACCCTGGTGACGACGCTGGCGACGGTGCTCTTCGTCTTCGTCTGGTCGCTGATCCTGGTGGCCTACATGGTCTACCGCCGCCGCTACCCGGAGCGCCATGCCGCCTCGATCTTCAAGATGCCCGGTGGCGTGGCCATGTGCTGGGCCTGCCTGGTGTTCTTCGCCGGCGTGCTGGTACTGCTGAGCCTGCAGGCCGACACCCGCCAGGCGCTGATCGCCAGCCCGGTCTGGTTCGTGCTGCTGGGCGTGGGCTACTGGGTGCGGAGCAGGAAGGCGAAGTAAGCCATCGCGTCACTCACATTGACCGATATCCAGAGGGGTCGGATCCCGTGCGCAGCAACGGGATCCGACCCCGCGTCGACCAACTGTCGGCACCCACCAAAGCAGAACGCCGCTCCCACAGCTCGCGGGAAACTGTCGAAGGCGGGGTGGGTCCGGTGGCAGGGGTGTGAGCCGCATGGATGCGGCGACCAAG
>NZ_QETL01000125.1:0-10329 GCF_003105135.1 Stenotrophomonas sp. SPM
GGTGCGGCCGGTGCCGTTGCCGGGGCGGCCACGCGCGGGGCCGGGGCCGGGGCACGCGGGGCGACCGCGGTCTCGGCTTCGTCCACCACGAAGATCGACACGGCCTCGCTCAGGTGGCCTGCCTGCTCTTCCATCGCACGGGCGGCAGCGGTGGCTTCTTCCACCAGCGCGGCATTCTGCTGGGTGGTTTCGTCCATCTGCACCACGGTCTGGTTGACCTGCTCGATGCCGGCGGACTGTTCCTGCGAAGCTGCGGAGATCTCGGCCATGATGTCGGTCACGCGCTGCACCGAGGCCACGATCTCGCCCATGGTCGCGCCGGCCTTGTGAACCAGTGCCGAGCCATCGTTGACCTTGCCGACCGAATCGTCGATCAGGCCCTTGATCTCCTTCGCTGCAGCGGCCGAGCGCTGTGCCAGTGTGCGCACTTCGCTGGCGACCACGGCGAAGCCGCGTCCCTGCTCACCTGCACGCGCGGCTTCCACCGCAGCGTTCAGCGCCAGGATGTTGGTCTGGAAGGCGATGCCGTCGATGACCGAGATGATCTCGGCGATCTTCTTCGACGACGCCTGGATGGCCGACATGGTGGTGACCACCTGGCCGACCACGTCGCCGCCCTGCGAAGCGACGCCGTGCGCACCGATGGCCAGCTGGTTGGCCTGGCGGGCGTGCTCGGCGTTCTGGCGAACGGTCGAGGTCAGCTCCTCCATCGAGGCGGCGGTTTCTTCGAGGTTGGCGGCCTGCTGCTCGGTGCGGCGCGACAGGTCGCTGTTGCCCGAGGCGATCTCGCCAGCGGCCGAGCTGATCGCGCGGCTGGACTGCTTGATGCGGGTGACGATCTCGCTCAGCTGCGCGGCGGTGGCATTGGCATCGTCACGCATGCGAGCGAACACGCCCTGGTAATCGCCGTGCATGCGCACGGTCAGGTCACCCTGCGACAGGGCTGCCAGCAGGCCGGAGATCTGCTCGATGCTGCCGGCGTTGGCGTCCAGCAGGCCGTTGATCTGCTGGGCCAGCTGCAGGAAGAAGCCTTCCTTGCCGTTGGCATCGATGCGGCCGGACAGGTCGCCGGCGGCAGCCTGGGCGATGACGCGGGCCACTTCGGCTTCGACCTGCGCTTCCTGGGTGCGGTCGCGCCATTCCACCACGTAGCCGACGGTCTCACCGGCTTCGTTGCGGATGGTCGAGGCCACCTGGGCGAACTGCGCATCGCCGTACTGCATCGGGCGGCGGGCGACGCCGTGGGCCTTCAGGTTGGCCACCAGGCTGGTGTCCATCTCGCCACGGTGTTCCAGCACGGTCACCGGCTTGCCGACCAGCGACGCCTGGGCGTCGAAGTCCGGCAGGTCGCGGCGCACGTCATCCTGGTACTGGGCCAGGGTCTGCTGCAGGGCGCGGTTGCTGTAGACGATGGTGTTGTTCGGGTCGGTCAGGTACACGCCGGTGGAGCTGTAGTCCAGCGCGGTACGGATGCGCAGGTTCTCGCGGGCGACGGCGGCATCGGTCTCGATGCGCTCGCGCAGGTCGCGCTGCATGCGCTGCATGGCCTGCATCAGTTCGCCCACTTCATCCTGGCGGCTGACATCGATATGGCCGTCGAGCTTGCCACCGGCGACGTCGTTGGCAACCGAGACGGCGCCACGCACGCTGCCGACCAGTGCACGGGCGAACAGCCACACCAGCACCAGTCCCAGCGCGGCGCCGCCGAAGAGGGCAATCACCATCAGCGTGGCCGATGCGGCGTAAGTGGAGGACGCCTCGTCGCGCGATGCGCGCGCCAGGCGATTGTCTTCGGCGATCAGTGACTCCAGGGCCGCCGTCGCCTTGTTGTGCTTTGTGCGTGTTTCGCCGACGAAGGTGTCGATGGCATCGTCCGGCAGGTCCAGCTCCAGCATTTCGGTAACGCTGTCATACGACGCCAGGGCTGCTTTCCAGTCCGCGGCGAAGGCATCAAAGAGCTTTTTCTGCTGCGCGTTGTCGATCATCTTCGGGTAATCGACCACCGCCTTGTCCATGCGTGCACGCACGTCCTTGGCGCGGTTGCGCGCGTCGGTCTTGACGTCGTCGCTGGCGCGGATCAGTTGCTGGTAGGCGGCGTTACGGTATTCACCCACCATGCCACGCATTTCGCCGGCCATGCGGATGCTCTCCATCCGCGATCCCGCCAGCTCCGTGGTGACGTTGTTCAGCGAATGCAGACCGCGATAGGCGACGATGCCCTGCAGCAGCATCACCAGCAGGATGACACCGAACGTCAGCAACAGTTTCGGCATCAGTTTGAGGTTGTTGATCCACGACATGGGCGTTGTGATCTCCTAAGGCAGACGCGCCCGGGCGTCCGGCCCGGTTGCAGCAGACCACGCCGGCAGCAGCCGGCGTGGTGACGGACAGCGGATTACTTGATGTTGGCCAGCTTCAGGCTTGCCGGCGAGCTGACTTCGATTTCAGCGCGCGAGGCATCGCGCTGGATCTTGCCCAGCACGCAGACGGTCTTGCCTTCCAGGCTTTCCAGCGGGAAGTTGAACTTGCTGCGGTTCTCGCCGGCGATGCGGGCCGAGAAGGTGTGGCGCGGGAAGGCGCCGCCCATGTACAGGAAGGTCGGCTGGCCTTCGGACCCTTCCGCGAAGCGGGCCTTCTCGACCTTGCCGCAGACCATGCCGTCCTTGCCGACCGAGCGCGGCGCCATTTCCGGCGGGATCATGTCGGCCGACTGTGCGATGGCGGAAGAAGCAGTGGTGGCCAGGGCAGCGGCCGAAACGAACGCAAGCAGGGACTTCATCGGGGTGATTCTCCGGGGATTGTGATGGTCGATCCGGTACTGCGCGCTCCTGCGCGACCGGGTTCCTGTCCCCCTATCGGCATGGCCGCGGGGAACTGAAGGGCTCGGTTACAGAAACGTGAGGGAAGTCCGTCGGCTCACGCAGCGGCGTCTTCGACCAGGCTGGCCTGGCCCATGTCGGCGCTGTCCAGCAGGGTTTCGATGTCCAGCAGGATCAGCATGCGGTCGTCCTGCGTGCCGATACCGGAAATGAAGCGGGTATCGACGGCGGCGCCGAACTCCGGGGTGGGGCGGATCTGATCGCCCGACAGCGGGATCACGTCGGACACGCTGTCGACGACGATGCCGACCACGCGGTTATCCACGTTCAGCACGATCATCACAGTAAAGGCGTCGTAGGTCGCGTTTTCCAGGCGCAGCTTCAAGCGCAGGTCGATGACCGGAACGATGGTGCCGCGCAGGTTGATGACGCCCTTGATGTAGTCCGGTGCGTCCGGCACGCGGGTGACCGCGTCGTAACCGCGGATTTCCTGCACCTTGAGGATGTCCACGCCGTAGTGCTCGGCGCCGAGGGTGAAGCTGAGGAATTCGCCACCGGCGCTGGCGGTGGAGCTGGTCTTGTCGTTCATCGAGGGTCCTGGTCTGCCGGAAGTCCCGGTGTCAGCCTCGATATCGGCCCCGTGGGTGGGGACTTTAGGTGGGTAGGTGCGCCACCCACGCATGGCCCGGCGCTACCTCTTACATCTCGCCGTTCTGGCGCGCCTTGCGTTGGCGGTCGATGCGGAAGATGTAACGCTGGATGGCGCTGTCGCCTCCGCGCGGCAGGTCGTCGAACCGCATGCCGATGCGCTTGACCTCGATGCCGTTGGGTTGCCGCTGCGGCAGCATGTTGCAGACCACCAGGGAAATCTGCAGGTCCGGGCCATCGGGCATCGACAGCACGGCGTTGTAGCGCTTCTGCAGGCTGAACACCGCGCAGTCGCTGGGCACGGTGACGGCCAGGCCGCCGCCGCTGATGTCGACCACGCGCATCGACAGCGCTTCGCTGCCCACTTCACCGGCGGGCAGGGACAGCTGCGGCGAGTCGGTGATGGGGGTCTCCAGGCGGTACAGTTCGCGCCGCTGCAGGTGTACCAGTTCTTCGGGCAGGGGTGCGCGGAAAGCCACGTGGCCCTCGTTGTCCACCCGCTGCAGGTCGTGCAGACGGAAGCGCACCAGCACCCGTTCCAGCTGGGCGAAGCAGAGCAGGTGATCGGCGTCTTCGGCGGCGCGGTTGGAGGCTTCCTGCGGGCTGCCATCGAGCAGCAGGAAATCGTCGTCCTCGTCCAGGTCCAGCAGGGCGGTCGGGAAGGAGCGATCACGGCCGTCGATGTGGGCGTTGATCAGCGAACGCTGGTCGATCAGCGAACGCAGCAGCTGGCGCAGCTGGCGGGGATTGCGCACCAGGAAGCGTTCGTCGTCGGCGTCGGCCGCGTGGGCATCGTGCTGGTCGTTGTCGTGGCCGTCGGACATGGAATCTTGATTCTGGGGCGGGGGCCGACACGCGCGGGCGCGTGGCTTGAAGGAAGTATCGGCCAAGGTCGGCAATTATGAAGTGTGAAATGCATCACTTTCCATGGACGGTGCCGCCGCCTTGATGCGGGTCCGGTCATGCTGCAACCGGACCCGCTGTGGCTCAGAACTCCTGCCAGTCGCCGTCACCGGCCAGCGCAGGCTGCGCCACCGGCTTGCGGGCCCGCGACGGGGCCGGGGTGGCAACTGCCGTGGGCTTGCGCGCCACCGGGGCTGCGGCAATGGCGCGCGGTGCGGGAGCGCTCAGGCCGGGAGTGGCCAAGCGGAAGCGGGCAACGGCTTCGCCCAGCTGCGCAGCCTGGTCTTCCATCGCCCTTGCGGCGGCCGTGGCTTCTTCCACCAGCGCGGCGTTCTGCTGGGTGGTTTCGTCCATCTGCACCACGGTCTGGTTGACCTGTTCGATGCCAGCCGACTGCTCCTGCGAGGCAGCGGAGATCTCGGCCATGATGTCGGTGACGCGCTGCACCGAGGCGACGATCTCGCCCATGGTGCTGCCGGCCTGGTGCACCAGGCTGGAGCCTTCGGCGACCTTGCCGACCGAATCATCGATCAGGCCCTTGATTTCCTTCGCGGCGGCGGCCGAGCGCTGGGCGAGGGTACGCACTTCGCTGGCGACCACGGCGAAGCCGCGACCCTGTTCACCGGCACGCGCCGCTTCCACCGCGGCATTCAGCGCCAGGATGTTGGTCTGGAAGGCGATGCCGTCGATGACGGAGATGATTTCGGCGATCTTCTTCGAGGAGGCTTCGATGGCCGACATGGTGACGACCACCTGCCCGACCACTTCGCCGCCCTGCGAAGCGACGCCGTGTGCACCGATGGCCAGCTGGTTGGCCTGGCGGGCGTGCTCGGCGTTCTGCTTCACGGTGGAGGTGAGTTCCTCCATCGATGCCGCGGTCTCTTCCAGATTGGCGGCCTGCTGTTCGGTACGGCGCGACAGGTCGCTGTTGCCTGAAGCGATCTCGCCGGCGGCCAGGGTGATGCTGCCAGCGCTGGCCTGGATTTGGCCGACGATCTGGGTCAGCTGGCTGACGGTGGTATTGGCATCATCGCGCATGCGGGCGAACACGCCGTGGAACTGGCCATCCATGCGTGCGGTGAGGTCGCCCTCGGCGATGGCCTGCAGCAGCTGCGAGAGCTGGCCCAGGTTGCCGTCGGCCACCTGCATCATCGAGTTCAGCTGCTCGATCATCACCTTGAAGTCATGGTCGAAGCAATCGGCGTCACCGCGCTGGCTGAAGTCACCGGCGGCCGCAGCGTTGGCCAACTGCTGGATTTGCGTGTTGATGGCCAGCAGGCTGGCCTTGGCGGCATCCATCGATTCGTGCAGGATGGCGCGGCTGCCCGGCAGGCGCCGTGCGTCCGGGGCCAGGTTGCCGACGGCGTACTGGTTGAGTACATCGATGGCATCAACGATTGCATCCAGGTGTTCGAAGATGACCGTATTGATCCCGCCGGCCAGCTGGCCGTAGACGCCGGGGAAATCCTCGGGAATGCGATGGCTGATGTCCGGACCGGCATGCATCTGCGCCATCAGCTGGGTCTGCTCGGAGAAGCGGCGCAGCATGGCGGTCATCTCGCTGGTCGCGGCGAGCATGCGACCGGCTTCATCCTGGCTGGTGGCCTGGGTGCTGACGCTGAGATCGCCGCGAGCGACGGCCTGGATGGCGGTAAGCGCCTTTCCAAGCGGGCCGGTGACCGCGCGCGAGATGACCACGGCCAGCGCGGCTGCGAGCAGGGACAGCAGTACCACGCAGCTGACCACGGCGATGATGCTGTTGCGGTGGGTGGCGTTGGCGCCCTCGATCTTGCCCTGCATCTGCTTGCTGAGGAATCCGCTCAGCGCCTTCAGGTCATCGAACGCCTTGCGCCGTGCCGGCCGAGATTGCTCGTCGGAAATCTGCTGGGCCAGCGCGGCGTCGCCGGTGTTCACTGCTTCACGCAGCCTGGCATTGGCAGCGAGATAGGCATCTACGTCGGCTTTCACCGGCGTGAACAGCGCACGCTCGGCGTCACTGGCTGGAATGGCGGCGTACGCCGCCAACTCATCGCGTACTGTCTGCGCGGTGTCATCCATTCGCTTGTTGTAGTCGGCAACCCGGTCAGGCTGGTCCAGCATGGTCAGCAGGGCCATCTCGTAAGTGCGGAACTCGCCCAGCAGCGAGCGCGCCTCGCCCAGGTGCTGCAGCGAGGGCATGTCATTGGTCGCCATCGAGCCCAGCTGTGCATTGGCTTCGGAGAGGCGCAGCAGCGCAAACACGCCCAGGACCACCGTCATCAGGGTGGTCAAAGTGAAACCCAGCGCCAGCTTGCGGGCGATGGGCAGATCGTGGAACCACTTCATGAAATGCTCCAGGTGACAGTGGAGCCGCGCGCGGGCGGCCTTGGAAGGGGCAATGCGTAACGGCGTGGCTGGGCGTCTTGATAGTGACCGCCGTCACAGACAGATAGCGGCGTCAGATCACGGGACTTTAAGATCAATGTCACAGTCACTCGCCCGGCAAGCCGATGTGGAAAGCGTTGCAGCGCCATGGCCCTGGCCCGGACAGCTGGTTTCAGGTGCAACCGCCGGCACGACCAATGTCACACAATGTGGTCAGCGCGATTGAAGCGCGCGCAAACGAAAACCGCCGCCCCTGCGGGCGGCGTTTCGGGTACAACGCGGTGCGGTGGGTCAGGCGGCCTGCGGCACGCGCAGCGAGCGCACCAGGCCACCGATGTCGACGATCAGGGCGACGCGGCCGTCGCCGAGGATGGTGGCACCGGACACCCCGCCGATGCGGCGGTAGTTGTTCTCGATGTTCTTCACCACCACCTGCTGCTGGCCGACCAGTTCGTCTACTTCCAGGGCGATCTTCTGGCCATCGCCCTCGACCACCACCACCAGCGATTCGCTGTTGGCGCGGCGGGCGCCGTAGCCGTAGTACTCGCTCAGCGAGAGGATCGGCAGGTACTCGCCACGCACGCGCAGCACGCGGCCTTCGCCGGCCATGCTGCGGATGTCCTCGGGCTGCGGCTGCAGGGCTTCCAGCACGTAGGCCAGCGGCAGGATCAGGGTTTCACCGGCCACCGCCACCGTCATGCCGTCGAGGATGGCCAGGGTCAGTGGCAGGCGGATCAGCGTGCGCGTCCCGCTGCCCAGGCTGCTTTCAATCTGCACTTCACCACCCAGTGCCTGGATGTTGCGGCGGACCACGTCCATGCCCACGCCTCGGCCGGACAGATCGGTCACCGCATCGGCCGTGGAGAAGCCGGGCTGGAAGATCAGGTCCCAGACCTGCGAATCGGTCGGGTTGTCCGGTACGGCCAGGCCGCGTTCGTGCGCCTTGGCCAGGATCTTGTCGCGGTTCAGGCCGCGGCCGTCGTCGCTGACTTCGATGACGATGTGGCCGCCCTGGTGTGAAGCGGCCAGGGTGATCGTACCGGTCTCGTCCTTGCCTGCGTCACGACGCACGTCCGGCATTTCCAGGCCGTGGTCGATCGAGTTGCGGACCAGATGGACCAGCGGGTCGGCGATCTTTTCGATCAGGCCCTTGTCCAGTTCGGTGCCTTCGCCGACGGTGCGCAGGCGCACCTGCTTGCCGAGGCGGGTCGAGAGGTCGCGGACCAGGCGCGGGAAGCGGCGGAACACCGCATCGACCGGCAGCATGCGCACGCCGATCACCGCTTCCTGCAGATCGCGGGTATTGCGTTCAAGCTGGTCCAGGCCGGCGAACAGGCTTTCGGCATGCACCGGGTCCAGTGCGTGCGAGACCTGCTTGAGCATGGCCTGGGTGATGACCAGTTCGCCGACCAGGTTGATCAGTGCGTCGACCTTGTCCACGCTGACGCGGATCGAGGTTTCCGCTTCCTGTGCGCCGCCACTGGCGGCCGGTGCGGCGGGGGCGGCTGCAGCCACCGGTGCAGCGGGGGTGGAAGGGGCAACAACGGGGGCCTGGGTGGCCAGGCTCGGCGGCGCAGCCGGACGGATGTCCAGTTCGCAGTCGTCCAGCACCCAGGCAAAGGTGTCTTCGATCTTGCTGCGCGGCACCTTGCCGACCAGGCCCAGGTCCCACGCCAAGTGGGCTTCGAGCGGGTCGAGCTGGGCGAAGCCGGGCAGGCGCTCCATGCGCGCGGCGACCTGCAGCGAACCCAGGTGTTCCAGTTCGCGAATGATGCGCAGCGGGTCGTTGCCGCTCATGAACAGCGACGGCGCCGGGGTGAAGCCGATCTGCCAGGCTTCGGGCGTGTCGTCGATCTTGGCTTCGGCAGCGGCCGGAGCGCTGGCGGCGGCCTGGCCGGACAGCACGGCTTCCAGTCGCGCCTTCACCGCGGCGACGGCGGCCGGATCAGCGGCCTGGCCGTGCTCGGCTTCGCGCAGCAGGGCGCGCAGCACGTCCACCGAGGACAGCATCGCGTCCACCGCGGCCGGTTCCAGCGCACGCTTGCCGGCACGCAGCTCATCCAGCAGCGTTTCCAGAACGTGGGTCAGGCCGGCGATCGCATCGAAACCGAAGGTGCCGGCGCCACCCTTGATGGAGTGGGCGGCGCGGAACACCGAATTGATGATCTCCGCGTCCTGTTGCCCCGATTCCAGGGCCAGCAGGCCGGCCTCCATTGCGTCGAGGCCTTCGCGGCTCTCCTCGAAGAAGGTGGCGTGGAAGCGTTGCAGGTCCATGCTCATGGCAGAGGCAATCCGGAAACGTGGGGTAGGGGCGGTTCAGGGGTGCCGGGCGATCAGCCCAGCACCTTCTGCACGGTGGCGACCAGCTGTTCGGGGTTGAACGGCTTGACCAGCCAGCCGGTGGCACCGGCGGCCTTGCCTTCGGACTTCTTGTCCGCAGCCGACTCGGTGGTCAGCATCAGCATCGGGGTGAACTTGTAGTCCGGCAGCTGGCGCAGCTCGCGGATCAGGCTGATGCCATCCATGTTCGGCATGTTGACGTCGGTGACCACCGCGTTGAAACGCTGGCCCTTGGCGCGACCGAGCGCGACCGCGCCGTCTTCGGCTTCTTCGACGGCAAAACCGGCCGAGGTGAGGGCGAAGGAAACCATCTGGCGCATCGACGCCGAATCGTCCACCACCAAGATACGTGCGCTCATGCAGCGTTCTCCACAGATTTCAGGTTGTCATGGGGTACGTCCAGGCCCAGGGCCTGGGTGACGCCCAACAGGCGGGCGGCGTCACGGAAGGTTGCAGTGCAGCCGTGGAAGCCGGTGCCCAGGCCCGCCTCGCGGCGCGCCTGCACGAACGCACACAGCACCTGCACGCTGGCCGTGTGGATGCGACCGACCTGGCTTGCGTCCAGGGTCAGTTCGCCTGCTTCCGCCACGAGGGGCGAAAGGCGGTTCTTGAGCTCGGTGCTGTTCTCGATGCCGAGATCGTCACCCAGTTCGACAGTGCTCATCGTTGCTCCGGACAAACGGTTCCGAGATCCATAACGGCACCCGGCAGGGGTTCTTTAGGGTTGAATCGACGCGCTCAGCCCAACAACCGGGTCGCATCGAGCAGGATCATCGGCCGCTGGCTGATGCGGGCCACGCCGCGGAAGAGCTCGTTGGAGATCTGGCAGATGCGGGCGGTATCGGGTGGCTCGATCTGCGAATCGGTGAGGCTGGCCACGTCCTCGACCGCGGACACGCGCAGGCCGAGGGTTTCACCGTTCTCTTCCAGCACCACGATGCGGGTCTGCGCATCGTCCTCGGCGGTGGCCGCGCCCAGGTGGATGCCCAGGTCCATCACCGGCACCACCTGGCCACGCAGGTTCATGATGCCGAGCATGGCCGGCGCCGTGCCGCGCAGCGGCAGCAGCGGCACGGGCAGCACCACTTCCTGCACCTTCAGCAGTTCCAGTGCATAGGCCTGGGTGCCACAGCGCAGGCGCAGCCAGCGCGAGGTGCGTTCGGCGGCGCGGCGGTTGTGCGGGTTGGCGCCATGCGGCGGCTGGTGGGCCTGCGCCTGCAGTTCCTGCCAGCTGCCGGGGCGGATGCCGGGCGGC